>JAHFUF010000267.1 GCA_023265235.1 Blastocatellia bacterium | reverse complement strand
GTAAATACTAATCTAAGACCATGCCAAAGAAAAAAACGAGTAAGCCATCATTGAGGTTATTAGAATGTGAGCCTAGTTTACCTAAAGTAGAAGGTGGGGATGAGCTTGCTACACTTATTCGCTCTATTAATGATATGGCTAAGGAAATTAGAAACAAAAGTAAAAGTTCACAGCAACCAAAGCCAGAACCACCAAGGGCGGCATAATAGTATATAAGCCTATGAAAACTATCAAAACTATGAATGCAACTAGTAAAACTGTTTCTGATAATAAAATAGTATACCAGTTAAGCTTAAGTAATAGAAGCTTAGGTGAGCTTAGCCCCTATCTATTTGTTGAGAAGCTTACAGAAGAGCTACTATTAAAACTACCTACTATTAAAGTAAATATAGTTCAAAATACAAAAGCCAATAATCAAGCTTTCCTTGAGTTGAAATGTTTTTGCCCTAAGAGCATACCAGATTATCAAGTCAACAACCTTCAAGAAGAAATTGGTTTTATTGCTGCTACTCTACGCTATGACTTAATAGGCAGAATTGAATCTGCTCAACGCTCTGTTGCTTAAATCCTTATAATTTAGACATTATCAATAATAAGTAAATGAGCAAGATAAGTGCTTATAAATCAATAACCATATTTTTCTAAGCCCCTATTCCTGATAATGTTTCTTGTACTCAAAGTCTTAAACAACGTTTCTTTTCCATCAAAAGCCAACAGATAAATAGTTTATTTTCAATATATTATTGCTGTAAAATAAAATACTGTATTTCTGTAATACTTTATAACAGGATTACTATAATAATGTAATACATAAAATAAGTATATATGTTATACTGTATTTCTTGTATACAGGAATACATAATCATAATATTAGGAGGGTATATGTCGTGTTTAGTATATGTATTAGCACAACAAAAAGGTGGTGTTGGGAAAACAACCACTACTGTTAACCTAGGAGCAGCCCTAGCAGAACAAGGACAAAAGGTTTTATTAATTGATATGGATCCACAAGGGGCTTTATCTGCTGTTACTGGGATTGATATGTTAAAAGTCTCTAAAACTATTTATGATGTTTTACGAGATCCTAAGTTTGAGCTAACAGATGCAATCATAAAGACTGAGCATGGGTTTGATATTGTGGCAGCCAATATTGATTTAGCAGCAGCAGAAATGGGGCTTGCTAATGAGCCTGCTAGAGATTTGCTTTTAAGAGAAAAGCTATCTGATTTAGAAGGTTACACTCGTATTATTATAGATTGTCCACCATCGCTTGGCTTTTTAACACTTAATGCCTTAGCCGCAGCTTCAAGAATTATTATTCCTGTCCAAACACAATTTCTTGCTTTACGAGGAATGGAAATCTTGATGGAAACCATTAATAAGGTAAAATTAAGGATAAACAGGAAAATGAAAATATCTGGAATACTACCTACTATGGTTGATAGTAGAACAGTTCATTCAAAAGAAGCCCTAGAACAATTGAAAGAGAGTTATGATTCACTAGTTTTTGAAACTGTTATTCCACAAACAGTAAAAGTTTCAGATAGTACACTTTCTGGCAAGCCTTTGCTTTGCTTTAACCCTACTTCTTTAGCAGCAAAAGCATATCGTAGTTTAGCGTTGGAGGTTGAAAACCGTGAAAAGGCCGTCATTTAAGGATCGTATGAAATCAGAAAGTTCAGGTATTAAAGCTGTTTTTGATGCTGTAGAAACACCTGAAGATGAAAACTCTCAACCAGCAAAATCTTTATCTCAAACACAACCAGAACTTAAAGAGGAGAAACAAGAATATATAAAAGTTACTGTTTATATTAGACCTGACCAGCTAGCCTCATTAGAAGAGTTTCAAGTAATGGAGCGAAAGAAAACAGGTAAAAGACCAAGCAAAATGATACTTGTTAGAGAAGCTTTGGATAAGTGGATAGAAAAGAATCATAAGCAGTAATAATGTTATTCAGTAATACAGTAATACAGTATTTCAGCATTCATTTATTACTATATATATGTATTAGAGTATTACTGGAAGGCTGTATTTCAGTAATACTCTAGTTATAAATAAAAGGTTATAGAATAAGTTTTTACCAAAGGCGAGGTGCTTTACTTGTTTCTAGAACATCTTGTTCTTGTTGGTTTAAATCAGGAAAAAAGTTTATGCCTGTTACTTTTTCAATATCACGAATAGATACAATTTTGCTTGTTAAATAAGTCTTAGTTTGGTTAGAAGTAATAGCTTGTTTTGTATGTGGTAAGGTCAAAGCTATTGCTTCTAGTTTTCCATCTTGTTTTTTTCTAACAACAATTTTGTAAAAATGGGTAGGAATAGAAACCTTTTTTCTTGGTTCTACTAAGTCGGCCTCATTGTCTGGATCGCGTTTTTGATCACCATTTTTGTCAAAAATAGAACCTGTAATAACATAGATTTCTTTGTTAGTTTTTGCCCAATTGCGTACCATTGTTTCTAAACGCTCCCAGATACCAGTATTAAAAGCATGGAATTGAGGTGTCATATTAGAAAAGGTAAAAGTATTAATCATAGCTGCTTCGCTACGGTTCATATCTGCTCTTGGTACAAGGTGGCCTCTATCAAAAATAGGTTCATCGTAGTCTTGGCAAAAAGCAGCTACATCATTATTTAAGCGGGGATCTTTACGAAAACAGTCTGTTCTTGGACGGCTTATTACATCTTGGGCTTTAAGCTGGTAAGCAGCCCATAGAGGTATTCGTAAATCGTCATCATACCAAGTTATCCATTCTTCTTGATAAAGAGCGTGTTCATGTGTTGCGTTAGATATGGAAGTTGGTATTCCCCAAGGTAAATCTCTTGTTTGTGATTTAGTTTGAGCTTCAGAGTTAAGCTCAAGTAGTTTATCGTAATCTTTCTCTTTGTTTAGTGAAACTTCACACATACAGCTTTGTGCATAAGTTAAGCTAGCAGAAAAGATACAGGTGACTAGTAATAGCAATAGTTTAACAAACTTATTCATGAAATTTCCTCACATTGAAAATTTAAAAACTATTCTAATCTTTTTAGTGGTAGATTAATAAAGACGGTATTTTTAAGCAAAAACATACAAGTATTTGAAAAAAGACTTTGAAAAATAGTATTTATTAAAAAAGTATTTGAAAAAAAACAATAGTAAAATTACTTATTGAGTGTGATAGAATAACGTAATTCTAGCATAAGTTAGATGATTAGGGTTAAATATTTATTGCTTAGATTGATTAGATAGAGAATTTAATTGGGTTTGGATGCTATCTAATTGCTCTTTTAAGACTAATAACATCTCAAAGACTAGTAAAGAATCATCTTCTTTATCTTGAGCAGTAGGTTTTGATGATTGTTCTTTTGGTTGAGTGTTAGTGGATGCAAGGGTCTTGTTTATTGTATTGTTACAGTTAGGGAATGGAATTATGTTGGTTTTGGGCTGTATAGCTTGCTGCATAAGAGACTCCTAAATTGTTATTTTTTAGGATAGATGCATTTTTGATAGATTTTCTGGCGGATGTTGTGTTTGCTAGCTTGGAAATCAAAAAAATATAAGAATGATAGATTTACAAAACCTACTTCTGATAATAAAGTAAATTTAGGTTTCTTTAACTTCTTTAACTTTCAACTTCTTTAACTTTTTGTCTTAAATCTTTGGTGCAAGAATTAATCCTCAAATGTATAAGAAAAATATTAGCTTATTTACTATATTTTGGGACAGGAATTTCCTCTGGGCATAGCTGACACTTTCCTACCTTAGCAGGTTCATCATAATGGATAGTTTCTAGCATTATGGGAGCTAGATTAGCAGAAACAAGTAAAAGTTGATTATCTTTTAATCTCGTAATCTCATCAGGACTAAGTAGAGGTCTGGCATGAGAGGTTTCTGATTCTGTGGTACTACCACCACTAAACATTCCACCATTATTAATTTTAGTTACCTTTTTCTCAGTATGTGTAAGCTCGCCTATCATCCTAGAAACCCATTGGGCAGTATCAGGTTCTAAGCTGTTTAGGATTATTTTGTTTGTGAAATTACCCAAAATAATTGCAGCTTCAGTACGTCCATAGAGTTTTTCTATTTGTGCAATAGCCTGCAAGCCTGCTGTTACATAAATGTTTTTGCTTCTAATTAATGTGATATCTTTCTCAAAATTAAGTAGCCTTCCAATATTTCCAAACTCATCTAATAGGAATTTTACCGGTATATTACCCTCAGAGGTTTTTAGTGCTACCATTGCGCAATTAAAAAATACTGCTATCAATTGTGGTAACTCGCTTACATCGTCCTCATTTAAGCAAAAATAAACTTGGATTGGCTCTTGCTTAAGCTTGGAGAAATCAAACGTTTTTTTTGTAGAGCTAGTAAAGCGGCGAACAGCAGGTTCTTCCAACCATGTTAGTTTGCCAGTCAAACCTTGGATTATTCCAGTTAGAGCCTTTTCTGTTAGCTTAACAAAGCTTGTTGCCATTCTTCTTACGCTATCAATAGGAGAACTAGCTAGTTTAGGGATAAGAATCTCTGGCCCCATACACAGTAGTTCATAAGCATGAGTTGGTGTTGGTACATCTGTGTATGCTGTGTAATGGAGTAGTGCTGTTAGTAATTGTCTTTCTCCATTAGTCCAAAACTTATCTCCATTTTCAACACCCTCAGCATAAACTATTGCACTAGTTAGTCTTTTGGCTACTTTAATACTTTTACAAATAGGGACGAAATTAAATGGGGTACTATTATCAGGATCAGTTGGAGCAAACCTAATGGGGTTTTTCTGTACACCAGAAGTCTTTTGCCATAACTCGCTCTTAGGATCAGTACAGATAAAAGAATCTTGGTTATGGTAGCAATTAGGTAGAAAGATAGAGTAGCTTTTTCCTACTCCTGTTGGAGCTAACACAATATTATGTCTTAGTGCTAATTTAGCTTCTAAATGCAAATACTTATTAGTAACCCTCCAAGGCTGATGCTCGTTATACTTTCCTATACGTAATTCACCAGTTTTTATTATTCCTCCCATTGGCCTAAGTAGATGTTTAAGTTCAGTCCTGGTGGCAAAGTGTGCGCTACCATGAGAGGTTAAAGTTTTTTTAGGTAATACTTTATCTATGTTGCGTCCAATAATAAGTATCCCCACTCCAAATAATATGATAAATGGGAAATACTTTTTGGTAAAATCTATCCCTTTACGCATCATTGCTGCTTGTCTTTTCCCCTCATCTTCCAAAGAATCTTTGTTAACTTCTTTAGTTACAGGTGTAGGTGATTTAGGTGTGGGTGATGGGGAAGGGGACTTTGAGCCAGATGTTTTAGCTACAGCTTTCTTATTATCAGAACTAGCTATTGATTTATTCTTACTACTTTTATTATCAACTTTCTCATTACTAGGTTTATTACTAGGTTTATTATCAGGTTTATTATCAGGTTTACTATCATTTTTATCACTAGTAGGTTTTGGGTTTTCTTTTGTCTGTGGCCTAGTTATGGGACTAGGACTAGGCTTATTAACAGACTGTGAAGGCTTTTCTTGAGCCACAGAAATACTAATGGATAGTATTTGTAGGCAGAACATGACACTGGCCAATATTACTAGATGTTTAACTATAGTTTGGCTTGCTCTAGGATTTTTTATTATCATATAAGTTCTGATTAATATTGCTTAAATTAAAAATACTCCCACTAACAAGTTATTACTTTGTTAGTGGGACAGATAATTAGGGATATGTATGGTTATTAGATTATTGTTGATAGGAGATTGAGGCTATTCAGAAATAAAATACAACTATATATAGTAGCTAGAGATAGAGTAAAACACAATTGATTTTAAAATTACCACTAACTGTAACTATTTCAATTAGCTGAGCTTGTTTTACTGAATAGCCTCAGATTGACTAGGAAAACTATATAAACTATATAAACTATATAGCTTATCTGAAAATGCCCAAGCCAAAATCAGGAACATCAGTAATAGAAAAAGTGTTAGCAAAAATAGCTTTGTCTGTGACCATAGGTGGATTACCAAAATTATCAGTAAAAGTCACTTTACCAAGTCTAAAATAGCTAGCGGGTAGGTTAGGCTGAATTTCTTGCATCTCTAGGGTTAAATTAATAACTTTTGGTAGTCTTACTTGTCCATTACCAGCTTTACTATAATTAATTCCATAGTCTTCATAGTAGCCAAGGTCAGGAGCAACAAAGGTCATAGTCATAGTAGCCTTGCTGTTAGTAGTAGCTGTTTTGTTAATCTCAAAGCTATCTATTCCACCAGTAGAACGAGCTAGGGAATTAAAGATTATTCCACCATTAGGAAGTGATTGGGTTGCTATTGCACAAGCTCCCCAGAAAAAAGGGTTTAACTCAGGATGATAAGGTTTTTCTGGGTTACGAGGAAATGAGATTAATGCATAGATAAACCGCTCTTTTTCACCTGTAAAGTTACCATAGATATTATTTGCTTCTCGGCAATTAATTGTTAGTAATGCTTTTTGGTTTATACCTTCTGTCTTAAATGGTAAATCAATAATAGCTTGATGTGTTCCATAGAAATTTACATCCCAGAGATTAGTTTTAGCATTTCCAGTTCCAGGAAAGTTAGAAATAGTTTCATTGATGTTGAACATAGCACCAAAGCCAACGCTCCCTAACACACCAGTACTGTTATTAAAGCGTAATGTGTTGTCAGAAGTAGGGCTAGGAGGTGTTGATTCTACTTTATCAATAGTGAATGGCTTTTCACTACTTTCTTGACCAGCAACAGTAAGCTTAATTGAACCATTACCAGAAACTAAGCTAGCTGGAAGTCTCACCTGTAAGCTATTACTACTTGCTCCTATTACCTGTAAAGGTGTTCCATTAAAAGTAACAATATTATCTTGAGCATTACATCCAATATTATCTGCTCGTAGTTGCAATACAGTACCAACCTGAGCATGTGTTGGTGAGAGGTCATAAAGGGTTGGCTTATCCTTGCTATAAGCAAATACAGCAGAGTTTGAAGCTACTTTATTTACTAGT
>JAHFUF010000266.1:5304-7011 GCA_023265235.1 Blastocatellia bacterium | reverse complement strand
TTTAGAACAAGCTTTAGCTAATTCAGAAAACCCTGAAAGCTCTTTTCAAAAAATTGCCTCAAGTATTATAGGTAATACTATAGATGCGCTAACGCCTACTCCTACTGCTACTGAGATTTCATCTAGGACAACTAAAAAAGTAGCTATAGCACTACAAAAGACAGAGAAAAAACCAAAGCTATTAGTAATAATAAATAGCCCAACTATTATCTTAGTAATTAGTCGCTATATGCAAAGACTAGGGTATGATGTACAGGCAATTACTAATGGTAAAACAGCTTTGTCTGTTGTTGTGGCAGAAGAATTATCTGCAATTATTCTTAGCCTAGAGTTACCTGGGCTTAGTGGTGAAGACTTATGTAAGATGATTAAAACAGACTCTAGTTTAAGTGCAGCCTCTGAGGTGCCAGTATTTTTATTTTCCTCATTAGATGAAGAAGAGCTACAGAAAAAAACCAACGCTTGTCAAGCTGATGGTTATATACATAAGACTTGGAAAATGGATAAAGTAGCAGATATTATTAAGAAAGCCATAGTGGAAAAACCCGTAGTAAAATAAGCCGCTTATTTGCTAGCAATAATCAGGCTTGCATAATCTTGCCCATAAAGCTCTTCCTGTTTTTCGATTGCAGTCAAATAATCAAAAATCAATAATCCTTTTCCTGCTTGTACTGGAACTAGGTGGTGTTCAAAAAAGCGATAAGGCACACTTTTATAACCTGTAGTATGACAGTAACGTCTTACTAATTGAATTGGGAGAAAAAAAGCTTTCTTATGAGTAGAAAACTCTACTAGAAAACCAGAAATTGCTCCTGTTGTTGCCATACATTCAAGGAAATAGATTTGATGTGGGTGTAGATTGTCTAGGTCTAGTCGATCGCGTTGAGTAGTTTTAGCATCATAGAAAATCGCTCGTCCATTAGGAGCAACTGCTCCACCATAATCTGGTTCTGCTTTAGACTCTGGCACAAATTCACGTTGTGCCAGTCCTCCTTTTTCCTTTGTTAAAGCGATTAATTGTGCTCCAGTAAGGCTTTGACTTACTGGCAAGTTTCCCGATAAAGGGATACTTAATCCACGACGTTGTTCCCCCCGGTTCATTAAGTATTTGCCAGGTATAGATTTTCTAGTGATAAAAGCTCGTTCAGCTTGAGCATAAGCAGCATTACTAGTATTAATAGCGGCTTGGAAACCGCTACCAACATCAGCACCACGTCGTTTTAGAGTCGCTTTCATAATACTTTCAGCTTTATCTTTCCAATACTTAGAAAGATAAAGCTTTTAGAAAAATTTAACCTGCCGCTTCGTATTCGCTGTCATCCATTTCAAAGTTAGCAGCAATTTTTTGCACATCATCTTGATCTTCTAGGGCATCATAGAGCTTAAGCATTTGTTGGGCTTCTTTGCCTGCTAACTTTACAGTCTCTACAGTGTCTTTTGTTACACGTTCAATTTCTGCGGAAATAGGAGTTAGTTTAGCTGCTTTAATTGCTTCTAAAACCGCGTCAAAATCTTCAGGTTTAGTTAATACTAACCAACTTTCACCTTCATCCTTAAGATTGTCTGCTCCAGCCTCTACTACTAGTTCAAACATTTCATCTTCAGACTTCGCACCTTTTTCTAAAAGGATTGAGCCTTTCTTTTCAAACATCCAACCTACACAACCTGCTTCACCTAAGTTCCCACCATTCTTAGAGAAAACGTGGC
>JAHFUF010000266.1:0-5294 GCA_023265235.1 Blastocatellia bacterium | reverse complement strand
CAACTATTATTGCTGCTCCACCAGGGCCATAACCTTCATAACTGATTTCCTCAATTATATCGCCGCCTAGCTCTCCTGTACCACGTTTAATTGCACGATCAATAGTATCATTAGGCATATTTTGGGCTTTAGAATCCGTGATAGCCTTGCGTAATCTTGCGTTATTATTAGGATCTCCTCCACCGCTTCGCGCCGCTACGTTAATCTCTTTGATTAGTCGAGTAAAAACCTTACCACGTTTAGCATCTAAAGCACCTTTTTTATGTTTAATTGTGTGCCATTTACTATGTCCAGACATTATTTCACCTCATTTTGGTTTATTTGATAGTTTATAAACGATATATTTTTTCAATATTCCTTAACTAGGAAACTAGTTGATAATAAGTAGAGAAGCTTAGATCTACTGAAAAATCCCTGAAAAAGCAATGTGAATTTGGAATAAATTTGGCTGCTTGGAATTTTATAGTTAAGTTGATAATCTACCACACCAAGCACTATAGCTTCAATCGTGTGATAACATCTTGGTTTATACATCTTGATTTATTGAATTAAAGTTGTTTTGAGTCAAAAATAATAATTAAAGAAGGAAATTTTCCATGGTGACTAGTCCTAAAATGCTAATAGAAAATACTAGAAATGAAACTACTAATATAGAAAATGAAGTAATTCGTCGTTATGCCAGTGGTGCTAAAACTGTTGAAACAGAACTATGTTGTCCTGTTAATTATACTCATAAATATTTAGACTTATTACCTCTAGAAATAATTGAAAAAGACTATGGATGTGGTGATCCTTCTGTTTATGTAGAAGAAGGCGAAACAGTTGTGGATCTTGGATCTGGAGCAGGAAAGCTTTGCTATATTATGGCACAAAAAGTTGGTAGTAAAGGTCAAGTAATAGGAATAGATTTTAATCCAGAAATGTTAAACCTAGCACGTAAATACAAACCTGAAATGGCAACAAAAATGGGTTACGATAATGTTAGGTTTGTAAAAGGGAAAATTCAGGATCTAGCATTAGACCTAGAACGGGCAGAAGGTTTACTTACTCAAAAACCAATTCAAAATATATCTGAGCTAAGCGATTTTGAAGCTAGCTGTCAACAAATGCGTAAAAATTCGCCTTTAATTGCTAGTAATAGTGTTGATGTAGTAGTGTCAAATTGTGTGCTTAATCTAGTTCGTTCCCAAGACAAAGAGCAGTTGTTTCAAGAAATCTTTCGTGTGCTTAAACGCGGGGGAAGAGCAGTAATTTCTGATATTGTTTGTGATGAAGACCCAAGCCCAGAAATTCTTAACAACCCTGAGTTATGGAGTGGTTGTATTGCAGGTGCTTTTAGAGAAGACAGGTTTTTAGAAATGTTTGAAAAAGCAGGGTTTTATGGTGTTGAAATACTTGTTAGACAACCCGAACCTTGGCAAATAATTAATGGCATAGAGTTTCGTTCCGTTACAGTTCGGGCTTTTAAGGGTAAAGAAGGTGCGTGTCTAGAACGCTTCCAAGCAGTAATTTATAAAGGGCCTTGGAAATCAGTACGTGATGATGATGGTCATACCTTTTATCGTGGGCAAAGAATGGCAGTGTGTGACAAAACTTATCAAATAATGACTAACCCTAATAGCCCATACAATAACGATATAATTGCAATCGCACCAAAACAATTAATTCCTCTAGAACAAGCTCCCCCATTTAGTTGTAAAGGGTCAAGCCTTCGTCATCCAAAAGAAACTAAAGGAATAGAGTATAAGGAAACTAGACTAGCTGAAAATGCAAATTGTGATTGTGGGCCAGAAGGGTGCTGAACTAGATGATAATCCTACTATGTTTTTTTATTTTTTGGCTTGCTTATAACAATGGGGCAAATGATAACTTCAAGGGTGTAGCCACTTTATACGGAAGTGGCCTAGCCAACTACCAAAAAGCACTGCGTTGGGCAACATTAACCACAATTTTAGGCGGGGTAGCATCTTTATTTTTAGCTAATGGGCTAGTTGTTGCTTTTAGCGGTAAAGGGCTTGTACCAGACGCTTTACTAGGTACACCAAATCTGTTAATTGCTGTTGGCGGCGGAAGTGCTTTAACCCTACTCCTAGCAAACCGTTTGGGGCTACCTGTTTCTACTACACATGCTTTAACAGGGGGATTAGTAGGTATAACCCTAGTTACCAAAGGAACTATACCAACGCAAGTTTTTTTATACAAATTTATTCTTCCTTTACTGCTTAGTCCAATAATAGCAATAATTCTAGCTACTTTATTTTCTAACACTATTGGTCATTTCGCTAGAAGGTTTACTATAAGTAAAGCAAATTGCTTATGTGTTGATGTAGGCACAACATCAACATTAGTCCCTCAACAAAATGCTTTAGCAACAGAGCTAGCATTACCGATTGTCCCTTTAGTAAAACTAGGCCATATAAATGAATGTGCTCAAGAACAAAATCAATCGCTAATAAAAATGGATTTGACTAAGACATTAGATATAACTCATTACTTAAGTGCTGGTGCTGTTTGTTTTAGTAGAGCCTTAAATGATACTCCTAAAATCGCAGCTTTATTGCTTATTGGTAGCATTACATATAGCTCAGGAATGGTATTAGTTTTATTTGCTATGATGATAGGAGGTTTATTAGGAGCCAAAAAAGTAGCTGAAGTTATGAGCCATAAAATTGCGAACTTTGACACGGCACAAGGTTTATCAGCCAATTTAGTAACAAGTTTATTAGTTTTAATTGCGTCGCAATCAGGGCTACCTGTTTCTACTACACATGTTTCCTGTGGAGCAATATTTGGTATTGGGCTGGCAAGTAAAAACTACAAGTGGGAAACTATTAAGCAAATACTAAGTGCTTGGGTTAGTACTTTTCCTTTATCCGCATTAATTACCACAGTAATTTTTTGTCTATTTAACTATCTGATCAAATAAGTCAAATAATGTAAGGATAAATCTATGTGTTCATCCTTAATTTTTTATACTATTAATAAAGCCAATAAATGCAAAATTGTTAATAGGTATTGTATTTGATATAGCTTCACGTTATAGTCTATTAGAATCAATCACTTTTATGTCAATAGTTAAAGAAATAGATCAATTTTTAATCTCCTGTATTGAAGCTGGCGATTTTCCTGGCGCAGTTTATTTAATTGCAGAGGGTAAAAATATTATTGCTTTTGGTGCTTGTGGTAACTCAGTTGTTATACCAGAAAAAATCCCTACTACTTTAGATACAGTTTTTGACCTTGCTTCCGTGACAAAACCCTTGGTAACAGGGATGTTATTAGCTCAGTTTTTAGAAGAAAAACTAATTTCACTAGAGCAACCTATCAGCCAACTACTATTAGAGTTTAATACAGTGGATAAACAAGCTATTACCATTGCACAGGTCGCTAGCCACTCAGCAGGGTTTATTAATTGGTTGCCTTTTTATGTTCTAGCAAAAGAGCCTGAACAAGTCTTAAATATAATTGCTCAAGAACCTTTGGTTTATGCTCCTGGAAAAAAAGTAATCTATAGTGACTTAAGTTATATTGTCCTAGGGCTACTTCTAGCTAAGGTTGCTGGCAAACCCTTAGATGAATTGCTACGTCAAAGAATTCTAGAACCACTTAATCTAAAAAATACTTGTTTTAATCCTCCCAAAGCTTGGAAACAGAAGATTGCTGCTTCAGAAATAGGTAATCAGTACGAAAAAAACTTGGCTGGAGAAAAAGCAAAAGGCTACTCTGAATGGCGAGAAGATGTGATATGGGGGACAGTGCATGACGCTAATGCACACTTTTTAGGCGGAATGGCAGGGCATGCAGGTTTATTTAGTAATGCCAAAGAGGTTTTCCAATTAGCTCAGCAGTTTTTGCCAGGAAGTTTGCTGCTTAAAGAAAGTAGCCTTGCGTTGTTTGAAAAAAATTTAACTCTTGGGTGTGAAGAAGGACGCTCGTTATGTTGGTTGCTTGCGGGGTCTGGCGTTAATGCTGGTAATACTCTGCCTTCACATTGTTTTGGGCATGTTGGTTTTACTGGAACAAGTCTTTGGCTTGATAGAGTAAAGTCACAGGTCTATATTTTACTTGCTAATCGCACTCATCCGTTTTATCAAGATTTTAATATGAATGATCGTCGCCGCCATTTTCATAAACTGGCACAACAGATTTTTTAACTTATTTTATGAGAAATATAGCCTTTTATTTTTCAACTTTTTTTTGTTTATTAATATTTTCTTTTTCTGTCTTGGCACAAACTCCAACAGATGATGAAGAATTTCTACCTCAAGCCAAAACTCATCTCCATGGACGACAACTTGATGCTCGTTGGTTTGAAAATGTTAATTCAAAACCTAGCTCAAAGACCAATGATAACGGAGAACTAGAAGTAGTTACCCCCGCAGATATTCGGGCATTAATTGCTGGAGAACAACAACGTATTCGCAATAGTAATGTTTCTCAACTGGCTAAGGCAGGAATTTCCAACACTTTTAAGGAAACCATTAGCCTGGTAACAATAGAAGGACGGTTTGAAATACTAGCTCTGTATTCAATGCTTAATGATAATTATATTCGTACTATAGAAGGTGCAATTCGCTCTAATATTTTTCCTCCTATTATTGCTCGTGCAACCCAACAAAAAGTTAGTGTTTCAGTAGTGTTTATAGTAAAAAAAGATGGAACGATTGCTGAAATAGAAAAAGAAGCGACTACAGGAAGTAACGCTTTGGATGGGGCGGCAATCAGTGCTTGTCGTAGTTCTAGCCCACTTCCTCCTTTGTCTACAGCCACTAGCGAAAATATTATTCGTATGCGGTTTACTTTAACTTATAACCCTTAAGGTGTTGTATGAGTACTCGTTTATCAAGTTTTTTAATTTTTCTAATGTTATGGCCACATTTGCTTTTTGTGAACACATTAGCAGCAGACAATTTAGAAATAAGTGCTAAAAAATATGTTCGACCAATGCCAGCAAACTTTTTTTCTCGACCCCGACGAGTAACAAATGTTTTAGCAAAATCAGAAAAATCCAAGCCAAAGCCTTCTTTAGAATCAGAACCCCGTTTAGAAGTAAAACCTCCTAAACTTGAGCGAGAAAACGAAATCACCCCAATAGGAACAGTTGTAACTAAAACACTTGATCCTGCTAAAGGCCCAGAAATTAGAGTGGCACTTGCTACTGATGTAGGGTTTGCTCAAATCACTTCTTCTGAACCACTGGCTTATTTTAATACTAAAGAACAACAACTAGTCGCTTTATCTGTAAATGAAGTTAAAGTCCAAATGGGAACAGTACGTGAACGTCCTGGACAAGT
>JAHFUF010000265.1 GCA_023265235.1 Blastocatellia bacterium | reverse complement strand
GTTGAGTCTTGCCTAGCTTTTCGTAATGGCAACGTTGCTCCTTCTCTTTTGCCTGACATTTTTTTAGCTCAATCCGAATCTAACCTTTCTCTTGCTGCTTAATACCCGTGAACGGTTACCTTTTTAGGAATAAAAATGTTGATAAAGACAACTAAACACCTTGAAACCAATAGGTTACATAAGGCTGCAAACTTTTTTATAACATGACCAAATATATACCATAAAGCCATTTGTTCTTACACTCTGTTATTAGCCACTTTATATTTTACCTAATGCCACAGCCGTAACTGTGGCATTACACATACCCAATGTCCTTATTAATAGCTTAATCTCGCCTTCCAACATCAACTAGAAAGGTAAATAACCTATGACAAAATTACTAGGACTACTAGTATTAGCACTATTTTTTTCTACACAAGTAATTGCACAAGACTTAAAAGTTTTTCATCAACACAAGGCAGTAACAGTGTCGGCAAATCCTGAGACTCCATCATATCAAAACAAACGTGTTAGCACGCCTGAGGATATCATAGCAATAAAAAAGCTGACTGAAGACTTCATGTCATGCATAAAAAACAAAGATGGCAAACGGCTTTCTACCCTTGTTCTACATTCCCGCATTTTATTTACTTCTCCAGGCGATCAAAGCCGTGTGGATAAAGTAAGAGAGTATGACGTTAATTTTGATGGTATAGGCTTTGGAGGCTTTCTTAGTTTTTCAAGATACATCAGCACAACAACTGAGAAAATCGAAGAAAAGTTTTATAACATTGAAATCACACAAGATGGCCATCTAGCTTGGGTAACATTTGATTATGAATTTTATGCTGATGGCAAAGTAAACAACTATGGTATAGAACACTGGCAGGTGCGCAAAATCGACGGCAAATGGAAAATTTACAGTGTTATTTGGACACAATACGAACCAGCAAAATAATAAGTGGTTTTCCGCCCGATAACTCGTCTTAGCTACCCTTAAGCGAAACTTATAACCAATAACCATTTGCCATCAGCTTACAAAAAACATTTTGGACTATTAAAACTTTGCCACTAACTTTTCTAACTAAGTTGTGGCAAAGTTTTTAGATCAACGACAAAACGATAACGTACATCGCTTTTAATTGTGCGACTATAGGCTTCCTCAAGTTGATTTATAGATATTACTTCTACTTCAGAAAGAATATTTTTTTCTGCACAAAAATTCAGCATCTCTTGAGTTTCGCCTATACTGCCAATACTTGAACCAGCTAGACTACGATTGTTTTTTATTAGTGCGAAAGCTCCAACCTCTGCTGGTTCTTCTGGTGCGCCAACTAGTACCATAACACCATTTCGACCAAGCAATTCTATGTAGATGTTAAGGTCATGTGGGGCAGATACAGTATCAAGAATAAAATCAAACTTACTTGCCAAAGGAGCAAGATTTTCAGCTTCTTTAGTAACCACAAAATGTTGTGCACCTAATTTGTGAGCATCATCTTTTTTTGAAACAGAAGTGCTAAAGACAGTTACTTCTGCACCCATTGCAACCGCAAATTTTATACCCATATGCCCTAAGCCTCCTAAACCAATAACACCAACCTTGTCCCCTGCTTTGACATAATGTTTAAGAGGAGAATAAGTTGTAATTCCTGCACATAATAGAGGCGCAGCACCTGCAAGAGACAAACTTGGAGAAATTTTTAGAGTAAAGGCTTGATCAACTACAATATGTGAAGAATAGCCTCCATAAGTAGGTGTTTTTTCATCCATTTCTGTAGAGTTATAAGTATAAGCAACATGTTTTTGACAAAATTGCTCAAACCCATCTTGGCAATTTTCACAAGTTCGGCAGGAATCAACCATACATCCTACTCCAGCTAAATCTCCTTGCTTAAACTTAGTCACTTCCTTTCCAACTTTAGTTACTCTTCCAACAATTTCATGCCCTGGCACCATAGGATAGGAAGAGTTTTTCCACTCATTGCGCACTTGGTGAATGTCTGAATGACAAATTCCACAATAAAGAATTTCTATAAGTACATCTTGAGAACCAAGATCGCGACGTTCAAAAGTGAAAGGTACAAGTTGACTAGTTGCACTATGAGCAACATATCCAAAACTTTTAATCATAAAGTAAATCCTCTTTTATTTGTTAGTCCCAGTAATTTCTGGGTATAGTTAATGTTTTTCCGTAAGGTTCTTAGTCAATCTTATTATCAAAAACAGAAAATTTAGGTATGGAACAACGTGCATAGACTCGCATCTGCTCAGTAACTTTCTGAGTAATTTCTTCTATAGCTTGATTGTCCTCGCTTTCAACAGCTTGCCAGTAAGCGATCTTGTATTGAACATATTCAAGATGTTGTTGCATTTGTTGCATACGCTCTTCTAAGACCTGTTTTTGTATTTCTAAAAGCCGTTGTAACTTTGGAGCAGCCTCTTTTCCTTGAGATATTAATTCGAAGTAGCGACGCATTTGACCTAGTGGCATACCAAGCGCACGTAAACAAGTTAGTGTTTCTATCTTAGCAATGTCTGAGGCTGAATAACGACGATGTTTACTAGAACTATCTCTGTAAATCCGTTGTAGTAAACCGGCTCGCTCATAATAACGTAGATTATGTTCACTCATTCCTGTCTGTTTGGCTACTTCCTGGATTGTTAGTCCTTTAGCTACATTTGTATTATTTTTCATTTTATCCACCAGCCAAATATACCGTTATTGCTAATAAAAAGAGGATACAAAACTTAGAGTACTCTAAGTCAAGTGTTGAAATGCGAATCTTAGCAGCTTTAAGAAATTATTTGTCTCAGGTTGGGTAGAACCTCCCCAGCTTTAGCTGGTTGCTTCAGCAAACTCGGATTAGGCTTTAGTCTATACTTTTTGAATCAACAGATTTTATTTTTAAGTATTAGCCACAATAGCTCTAGGGGCTTCCCACCTATTAGAATAGTAGTGCAAATGGCATAAACAGCCAAATCACAAATTTGTTTTTGGAGTAAAGCCATGCGCCGTTTCTATGTCTATCTAGCGATTAGCCTTTTCTTTTTTGCATCGAGTATTAGTTTGACTTACTATTTCGTCTGGTTCACAAAAAATGTAAAAACCAGTATGCCTACTAACCTAAGTATTAACCCACCTTTATTGGTGTCATCCAACAATGTAAAAATTAATCCTGTAGACGATCAACAGGCATTTTCAAGTCAGTTTTGCGGAAAAAGTAATTGGCAGTCAAGTGACTATACTGGCCCACAAAAGAACTGGCAGGATCAAGTGGCAAGGGTGCGTTCCACAATTTATGGATTAAATAACATCAAAGTAGAGTCTGATGAACCACGAATTCCTTCATGCGCAAAGCCATTATTAACGAAACTTAAGCACGAATTGAGGGATTTAATAGGACTGACATTAAACGATTATAAGAAAACAGACGATCCAAAACGTCTACAAAAACTAGTAATAGATAGGTTGAAAAAAGGTGGTATTAGAATTAATAGTAATGTTGATGAGGTTTGGGCTGATGATATTGTTGATATCCTTTTTCCTTATGGAGATATCGAGGATATAGAAATAAAACATCCAAACAACCATCCTGAGCTATTAGCAGTAACTACTACTATTAGTATTGGTTCAACTACAGATACATCTTTTTATATTTATAAAACAGTGAAAGAGCATAGAGAACTAGCTTTCAATTTTGAAGCTCAGAATTACGACCAAATGAATGGGGCACATTTAGAGTTAAGATACCTTTTCTCGCCATCTGGTAATAATGGTGATTTCTTTTTGTTTATAGCAGATATTACACCTTGGTTTATATCCAATTGGCATTCTATAAGGTTTTCTGTGTTCAAATTTGAAAACAACTTGACTGAGTATAAGGAAATATATAGTGGGGATCACGAAATCTATCTTGGTGGTGAGCCTCCAGTGTACAGAATGTTGCTTACCAAAGAAGGGTTCACTTTGAAATTCTCTGGTGATTTTGAAGATTCAGAAAACCCTTGGAAAGCAGTCAAATTATCATTTAAGGTTAATGGTAATTCCGTAACTCTCTTTAAAGAAAATAAGCCTATAAAACCTCAGTAGTTTTATCAAAGCTGAGTAAAAAACGGGTAGTGTCCCTCAGTTTACCCAAACCTTCAAGAGCAACTTGGGTACGGCTAAGGCTTATGCCTAAAGGGGCAGTAAATCCACAATCTCCAAATAAGCAAACTATTTCTGACCTTGATGGATATGGAGATATTGCACCATTGTTATCATCTAATTGCTCACCCATAATTATCTTTGCTATCAAAGCCGTGTAAAATAACCTATGCGCAAATTAAGAGGCGTGTATCTCGCCAAAGATAGCTCTACATAGTTAAAATTTATGCAGCATAAACACTTCGTTCACTACCAAAGTAAGACTCATAAATATGTTGATAAGCTTGGTCACATTTTCGTTTGTAGGTTTCTATAGAATAAATTTCTGGCAGGTTTTCCAACTGTTCTTCTATACACAAGCGCACAGCCGCACGGGTTTGTTGTCGCTTGCGCCAGTCTAAAACTAGCTTACCTTTTTTGAGGGTTGCTAGTAGTTCTTTTGCTACTTTCTTTACTTCTGACTCTTCTTTTTTAGAAAGATTAACTTCTGGTTTAGTAAGAAGGTCAAACATTGCTAGCTCTTCCTCTGTTAAATCTTCAGCAATGGTTCGCTGCTCTTCATAGTTTAAGGATTTGGCAAATTCAAGTAAGAGGCGAAATTGTTCTTCAACATTAACACAACCGGAATTATATTCATCTATCATTGATTGGAATTTATTTAAGTAATTTAATCTACTTCGATTAAAACGAACCATGTCTGTAAGCTTTTTCTCTAGAGCATTACGTAATCTTGCTGTTTCTGTGTGCTTCCTACCACTAAGAAACTTGTCTTTGATAGTTTCAAAATCTATTTGGCTAAGATCTATTAGCTTACTTGCTCTTATTTCATCAATAACATAGTTTTCTGCTGCTACTGAACTATCAAGTATTTCTCCTAACTCTGTCGCTATTTGAGAGATATCTACTTCTAGTTTTTGTGAGTCAATAGCATTTGCTAACAGTTGTAATAAAAACCTGGTTTGAGAAAACTCATTAGCCACTGGATCGGGCAAAATAGCCTTATAAACCCTTAAAACTTGGTTTGCTAAATGAGAAAAGTCTTTCTTAGTGTTGTCATTAACTAAAATAGCATCAACAGCATCTTTAAGCCATTTAACCTTATCAAATCCTCTAGCTAATAATACTTGCTGAAAATCTATTCCTTTATCCTTACAAAAAACAAGCATTTTCTCTACAGCTTTTCTTAGCAGTGCTACTAGTTCAGATTTGTCTTGTGCTGGTGATTCTCCTTCTTCAACTGTACCTCCTGCCCCTGATCCATAGATAGCTAATGCCTTTTCTAGATCACGGAAAACTCCTACATAATCTACAATTAAGCCGTTGTTCTTTTCAGGAAACACCCTGTTTGCCCGTGCAATAGTCTGCATTAATGTGTGATTACGCATCGGTTTATCTAGGTAAATTGTTGAGCAACAAGGTACATCAAAACCTGTCATCCACATAGCACAAACAAAAACTAGTTTAAGCGGATCATCTGGGTTCTTAAATTTTTCTTCTAGGTTTTCAGTCTTATCTATTAACCGTTTTCGGTGTTGTGTAATATCTGCGCCCTTTTTCTTTATTTGCTCTACTTCATTTTGGGATTGAGAGACTATTACCGCCATATCTGTGGTTTCTAAAAAGTTAATCTTTTCCTCTAAGTCTTGTATTTCTTGGCTTTGTGCCGTAGTAAGGCTATTTTTTAATTGTTTCAAATAGACTTCTTTATATTTCTTAACCTTATCGTACATCCTTACAGCAGTAGCTTTATCAATACTAACCAGCATTGCTTTGCCCTTATAACCTCTACTGGCAAAGTGAACTATTAAATCTTTAGCAACTTTGTCTAAACGGTCTTCGCGGGTAATAATTTGATATTCTCTAGAAAAATCTCTTTCTAGCTTTAGCTCTTGGTCTTCATCTAACATTGCTTCGTCTAACAGGTTTTCTATATCTTCATTTAAATCTTCATTGGTTAACTGTACCTCTGGAATACGGTTTTCATAGTACAACCGAACCGTTGCCCCATCTTGACTTGATTGTTTGTAGTTATAAATACTTACATAATCACCAAATATATCTTTGGTTTTTTCTTCACCAGCAATCAAAGGTGTACCAGTAAAAGCTATAAAAGCTGCTTTTGGTAAAGCATTCCTCATATTTAAGGCTAAAGTAGTGTATTGGGTGCGGTGTGCTTCATCTACTATTACAATTATGTCTGAACGGTCTGTTAATTTTGGGTATTGAGTTCCTTTGTCAGCACGGAATTTGTGAATTAAAGTGAATATAAAGCGATGATCTTCTTGTAATAGCTGTTTTAGATGTTCGCTGCTACTAGCTTGTGTATGAGGCTCTGTAACTACATTAGCATCAGCAAAGTTTGTATAGATTTGAGTATCAAGCTCTTGACGGTCTGTAACAATTAAAAATGTCCAATTTCCAGGAATTTTTCTTAGTATCTTCTGAGCAAAAAAGATCATTGACACACTTTTTCCTGAGCCTTGAGTATGCCAAAAAACACCTAGTTTGCCTTGTACTTGTTGGATATTTGGTAAAGGTTTGATTGCGTTATTTACGCCCAAATATTGATGGTTTTTGGCTATCAGCTTAACCATTCCACCACGTACCAATTGAAAAAGGGTAAAGTTTTCTATTAGATCTAATAATCTTTCTTTGGTACAAGTACCACGTACCATTGTATCTAAAGAAATAATTCCTTCTTCTCCTTCATCATTAATGCGTTTCCAATCTGCAAAATGCTCCCATTGTGCGCTAACACTACCAATATAACTTTTTATTGGGTGCGGCTCTTTTAAATCAACGAGCAAGCTCACTTTACCAGATGTAGAGGAGATGGTGGCAATGGCTGAAGAGGCAAAGAGCCATAAGCATATTTAGATTTGTGGTTGCGA
>JAHFUF010000264.1 GCA_023265235.1 Blastocatellia bacterium | reverse complement strand
GTGGAGTTGTTGCTAAAAATACTAGCCATAAACACAATTTTTTATAACAAACCGCTATATGTTGTGTATTTTTGCTTTCCCATAACTTTTTTCTAAATGAGCGGAAGATCAGTCAATAACTATTCGGCCAAGAAAATGAAAAAGCCCAGTTTATAGACTAAACTGAGCCTTAAAACTATCAATTTTCAGCTATTTAACCGATTTTTAATGATGCGCTTCTACGTGCTCCCCTTTACCTTTTTTCTCTCCTAAGTCTTCTACTTTTCCTTCTAAATCAATTATTGCTAATTCTACATCTAGTTGGGGATATTTCTTTTGAATAGTCTCTGCCAAAGCATTCATTTGCTCTAAATGAACTTTGTTTTCTTTTGCACGATCCTTGTCTAAACCTTCTTGCTTAAGAAATACTCTATATGCCCCGCAGTCCCTGTGATCTAAAATAATCACCTTATGGATATTGTGTAATTTAATTGCTACATCAACATGCTCTATGAAGGTTTGTCCCCAGCCAGGATATACAGTATTTGTTGCACCTAAAGAGGCACCAGCTAAAATTATATGATCATACTTGTCTTTTAGACCTCGGCCAGACATATAAGCTTCGGTTTCATTAACTACACGATAATCTATACAACTAAGTAGTAAAGCCTCTGTACTGCCTCCAAAAGCAGCCTTAGCAGTAGGTATTGTTGGAACACCTATAGAAAGGGTTGTAAGTAAAGCCAAACCTAAAAAAGCTGTTTTTACACGTCTTCCTAATGCGTTAAAATTCATAGTAATTTTCTCCTTATTGTTAGTTAGCGCACTCAGTATTGAACAACAAAACGCTGACAAAATAAATAAGAAGTTTTAAAAACCCTGGAAATTCTCCATTTTTATTTTTTCCGCCTTTATTTAATACCTATAGGTTTTCTTATCAGACTATGTTTTAAGCTATTTCATTTTCTGGCTCTACTGCACAACCAAACTCACAGCTATCATTTTCTTGTAAAGGTGATTGATAAATTGGTAAAGACTTGTGTTGACAAGCTCCAACACGTTTGAACAAAGCTTTTGCAGCATGATTTAAATAATCAACTCCTATATTTGACATTATTTCAGCTAAAGGTTTAGCAATAAGATTTAAATGCTGATCAATAAATTGCTTGGCTGCATGTGATGTAACTTGCGTTTCTTCTTCTGCTTCACAAGCTATGGCATAAGCTTCTTTCAAAAATAAATAGCTAATAAATCCTGTTTCTACTGAAATATGGTCAACTGTTTCTTTAGTATCGGGTTGGTAAGAAAAAGCTTGGTAGTAACTTCCTAGTTCTGACATTAAATAACCAGCCTGTGTCCAACCGCCACTATAGCTTATTTCACGAGCAGGGACTGGGCCTCCTGGGCCTAAAATAGAATGATAAAGCCCTTCAGTAGCTTCCTTTTGAGCCACCTCAGCAGCAATTTTTAAGTCTAGGTCATTAACCTCTTTGGTTAGTGTTTTTACTTTTTGTTTCCAATCATCTTTTGGACATTCAAAAAGTAAGCTAATTAGCCGCCATTCTGTAGCTTGTTGTAATAGCTCTTTTTCTCTATTGTCAGTTTTAGTATGCATTTTTACTTAACTCCCCTTCTGCCTTCATTAATAAAGGTACCCAACCACTACGCATTTTTCTTGCTCCTACTTCTTTGTGGCCACCTTCCCAAACAGCAAAAGCAATCTGGGAACGAGTGTTAGGGCTTAAATCTTTTGGTAGGCTACGTAAAATTACAACTGACCAGCCTTTACCATTGTATAATCCTTTGCCCTTTGCCCCTGTAGGGTTAGGTGCTGGAGACAAAGACCCTGGCCCCTCAGCTATTAGTTCTTCTACGGCTGAGTCACGCGGCCCTTCTCTATTGTTGCCTAAAGCGCGTGCAGGAGCGTAACGCTTCTGCATTTCACTTTGTGCTACTGGGTCTTTTTCTAAAGGCTTAGCTTCAAATGGATAATGATCAATCGCCGCATTAGGGTAGAGTTCTTTAATAGAATCTTTACGACCATTCATAATTGCTTGCCAATCAGCCCGCCAAAAAGTAATTTCTACTGATTGTCCTGCTTGTCCCATTTGTGGATCAGGCACATTAGCAGCTATTTTGCTAGGAACTTGAACAGCACAACCATCAATAAACTTAGCTGGGCCGGGCAAATCATTTTTCACATCATCTAACCACTCTAAACGAAATGCTACGTTTGTCCCATTCGACACAGCTTTTATTTGTACTTCACTAGTAGAAGCTTTCATTAACCTAGGTTCAACCAAATCCTGTGGTATTAATTTAGCTAAATGCTTTGGAGCAGCGTTCCAGATAGGATCATTAGGATCTAATGGCAAATTAGTAGAGTGGATAATTACTACCTCTGCCGTAATGGGGCCTTCCCCACTACGACAACTCAAAATTAACACCCCACTACTTAATATCAACGTTAACATTAAAATTAATAAACTCTTTGCCCTTAACATAATAGTCAACTCCTCTTTATTGGGTTTATGGGCACTATGGGCAGTTAACACGAGCAATATTATATTTAGGATCATAAGCACCACGAATATGAATAGGCTCACGCATTGGAACTTTGATAAGCTCAGTACCTTTTTCACTCATCCCTATAACCAAATCACCTTGGCGTTTCCATCTTGGAACAATAAATTCTGTTGAACCAAACAAGGCTAAAAGCCCTGCTAAGTCTGGGTCTTGAGCTATATTGCGATATTGTTTAACTGCTTCATCTACGCCTGGGCCAAACATTTGTCTTAAAAAATGTGTTGGCACATGGACAGGAGGAATATAGTAAATATTAGGTTCTAGCCCAAATTGTGGGAAAAGTGGTAGGGCTATTTTCCTAACATGTACTAAGTAATCTAGTGGGTTTTCTGGCTTTGCTTCCTCTGGTTTAGACAACCATCCAGCTAAGCGAATTTTACCAATACAATTAACAAAGCATTGTGGTTGAATTCCTTGTTCAATCTTAGGAAAACAAGCAATACATTTTTCTGATGTCCCTGTCATTGGGTTAAAAAACACTTTTTTATATGGACAACCCCTAACACATTCTTGATAACCACGACAACGATCTTGGTCTACTAGGACAATACCATCTTCAGGACGTTTATAAATTGACCCTCTAGGACATGCCGCTAAACAAGCTGGATAAGTACAATGATTACAAATACGTGCTAGGTAGTAAAACCACATCATATGAGGAAGATCTAGGCTTGCTCCTTTTTCAATTTGTCCAGCACAATCATCTTCACCAACATTTGGATAAGAATAATCATGCTCATCAGGTCGCCAGCCTAAAACTCTTTCGCCTTCTGGAGCAGCTTCAAAAACAGTTTGTCCTTGATAAACATTGCCTTGCCATTCTTGACCCTGTAAAGAATCTAGTAGATTAAGATCCCAGGCTAAAGGGTAAGAACCATAAGGTTTAGTTTCTACATTATTCCAAAGCATGTATTCTTGGCCACGTCCAGATGTCCAAGTGGTTTTACAAGCTAGTGTGCAGGTTTGACAAGCAATACATTTATTGATATCAAATACTGCTGCAAATTGTTTTTCTGGTCGGCTTTCTGGATACCAATAAGACATTTCTCTACCTATTTGCCAGTTATAAACGCGTGCCATGTTATTTCTCCTTTTTAATAAATTCTCCTGCTAAGTATTTTTTCATTGCTTCAGACTCATAACCTGGGCGAATACCCAGTGCCGCCGGCCTCCATAATTTTTCCCCATCAATTCCACCTGGCTCTGCTTTAGTGATTTTTACTACCGCTTCACGAGGAGCACCTGTAGGACAATGGGTATCAGCTAAAAATCCTTTACCAATCCCTTGTCCAAACATCGCTTTTCTTACTAATGAATCTGTCATCAAAGTTGGTTTTAACCAGCCTCTAGTAGCTGATTGATGTGACCCAGATCGAAACATTGCTTGATAACCAGTACGAGGATTTTTTGCTAGCCCATCTTGACGTGATTTTTGTCCTTCCATAGACCCTGGTGTAGTGCCATACATATTGAACCACATCCTTGTTACCCCTCGTGGTGTACCAGGGTAATAACGCGCTCGACAAAGCAAGCGAGCAAAAGCATAATCTTTAGGATTATTTTGCCAACCACGAAAAGGTCTATCCTCTGGATCAGGGTCAAGCCATACATAATCACCGTCTTCAACACCTAATTCACGAGCATCTTCTGGGTTAATATCTACGTAGCCTTCTGTAACAAATGGTTTGCGTTTGTCATGGCGATGAAGATCCCCAAATGGGCCAAATAACACTGCTACCATATCTGTATCTATTGGGGTAGTATGTGAACCATGCCTATATTTGGGAGTATGAAAAACAAACTTAAACCCGTCTTTAGCAAGTGGATGCTGAGTTTTTTTAGCCTCTGCCCAAGTCAGCACCACATTACGCCCACAACGAACTTCACAAGAAAGGTCTTCTCGTTTTACTCCATATTTTTCTGGCCCATCAGGGCGAATGGCTTCATGTTTTGGTGCAACAATTATGTTAGGCTCATAAAAAGTTGAATCTACAGGCTCACGATGAACAGGAAGGTTTTCTCCTGCTTCAATAAACTCATCCTCTTCGCGATAAAACTCTAAGCGTCCACTCTTAGTGTACCAAGGCCGCGAGTCCTGAATTTGTTCATAGCCCACTACCTTAGGACTAGTACGACTATTCATTAAAGCAGGAATACCTTCCTTAGCTTTAGCTTCTAAGTCTTCTATTTGATACCCTTTAGTGTTAGTTGAATTGTCTAAAATTCGTTGTAGATAAACACTAGTTTTCCCGTCACGAACAAATTTCCAGTAATCATTAAACCGATTATCTTTGGTTAACTCAGCAAGTTTAGATGATACTAGTGCTAATACTTCAATATCACCTATGGTATTAAAAGCCCTAGGTAGTGGAGTGCGAGGAAAGACCTGTAAAAACGGATTTGTTACAGAAGCAGTCATATCTGGATGTTTAAGTTCTGCCCAACAATCTACGCCAAACACTACATCTGCCCACTCACAAGAAGTAGACCACCACCATTCCTGTACAGCAATCATCTCGATTCTTGGTAGTACATTAACTACCGTGTTATAGTGCCATTTCACATTACCTAATATTGAATTAGCATTAGCAAACCAAAGCGACTTTGTTGGGGTAGGAATATGAGTTTTACCCGTAAGTAATTTGTTTCCTACTCTTAGTGGGTGATCTTCATGGTTGTAGTAATGTGCAGATTCAGCCTTCCAATATTGTTTTACTCTTGCAGTCTTAGAGCCGTCAAGCTCAATATCAAAAGGGTTTTCATTGATATATTGAGGCGAGCCATTAAACAAAGCTACACGGTAATTACCAGCATAAGAACCAACATTGCCAGCAATTTTCCCTACATTTCCTGTTAATGCTGCAAGCAGGAAAATATCTCTATCTTTGTTGTCATTATTAAAAAATTGATTTGGCCCCATCCCTATAGCAAATAGTGTTGTACCTGGTTCTTTAGCAAAAAGACGTGCTAAAGATTCTACAGCAGGAGCAGGTGCCCAAGTCATTTCTTCTATGGTCTTAGGGTCAAAGTGCATAGCATATTCTTTGACCAAATCAAAAACTGGACGACAACGAACTTTTTTTCCATCTGCCAAGGTTACTTCTACAGTGCCTTCTAATAAAGCCTCGCCGACCTTTGACACTTTTCCTACTTGGTCACGAGTAAGTTGTTTTGGGCTATTACTGGTTTGATCCCACCAGAGATAATCACCCCATTCTTGCCGCATTTTTTCTGAAATCAACATTTCGCTTTGTTGACCAGCAGGAGGTTCTTTTTCACCTTCTTTTAGCACCCTTGTTTGGTTGGTAAGTTCTGCTGCTTTTTGCCCAAAGACTTCTTCAGCACGTAAATACTTTAAGCTATCCATTCTTACCAAGATTGGTAGGTCTGTCCATTGGCGCACATATTCAAGGTCATAAAGCTTGTCACGCATAATTACATGAGCAAAACCTAGAGCTAATGCAGGAGTTGTCCCAGGTCTAACTACTAGCACGTCATCACCTTTAGTGGCTGTAGCAGAATACTCGCAAGCAATTACCACTATGCGTGTACCTTTCATTCTGGCTTCTGTTAACCAATGTGAATCTGGCATTTTGGTAGTAATCCAGTTCATTCCCCAAACTACCACTGTTTTAGCTTGTTCAACGGCATAAAGGTCAAATTCAACTGTCTGTTGACCTGTCACCATTGGGTGGCCTGGAGGTAAATCTGTATGCCAAGAATAATTGTCAAAGCCTTTTCCGCCAACTGCCTTTTCTGGGCCAACTTTACGAATATGATCATCAAGTAGAGCCATAGAGTTAGCCATTCGATAAAGGCCAAATACTCTAGTAATACCTAACAGTGGCATTCCTCCACGAAACTTAAGTACTTGTGTCCCAACTCCTTGTGTAGCTTCAATCGTAGCCTCATCATAATGTTGAGCTTTTAAGCGACGTTTTCCTTCTTCACCTGTATAAGTTTCAGCAATATTTTTTAATGCCGCCGCAACAATCTTTGCTGCTTCATCGTGTGGCACTCTTACCCATTCATCCCTAGCACGCTGAAAATAATCACGAGACGGCAAACCATCTTCACCACGAGGAAACCCTGCTTCATACCAACGCTTAAAGCCTGCACGAACCATACATTGATTAACTCGGCGATCTCCATAAAACCTACGTGTTAGTGCTAAACCTTTTTGACAAATCCTAGGATCCCAGCGATGGCTAGTACTATTTCCAGCTAAGTCTGTTGCTTCTCCATAACGCATTGTTGGCCCAATACGAGTCACAACCCCAGAACGCACATAAGCATTAAGAATACAGTTATGAGTATCATTAGGAGCACATAGGAAAGTAAATTTAGAATCATGTTTCCATAAATCACGATAAACCCTTTCCCAATCTCGGTTTGGATAAGTAGCTAAAGGATTAGTTACTCTTTCTAGCCCCCAAGCATCAACGCTAGTGGCAACTAGGGCACCAAACC
>JAHFUF010000263.1 GCA_023265235.1 Blastocatellia bacterium | reverse complement strand
CTTCAGATATTAGCTGCTTAATATGCTCCGCTTTAACTACTTCAGGGTCAAACCCTAATCCATTATCAATAATTTGTAGACAAAGTTCATCATTATCAAAAACTGCTTTTACAGTAACCTCTCTAGCAGTGTCATACCCATAAGCATGCTTAATTACATTGGTACAAGCTTCATCTACAGCTAGTTCTAGTTTAATTAACTCTGAGTCATCAAAGCCTGCTTGAGCAGCCACTCGGCTAACAAAATCGCGTATTAGAACCAAATTTTTTGTTGACGATGGGACACTAAGAGTAAATGTGCTCTCAATAGCTGTAGGCATAGTTAATCCTTTCTAACAGGAACTTCTGCAAAACGACGTATTGTAGTTGGGATATCAGTTAAGATATCGTAGATTGTCTCAAAATGTAAAATATCAAAAATTTGTTTGACTTTTGGCTCTAACCCACAAATCTTTATGTCTCCGTCTCTTTCCCTAACTTCTTCAACAAAACCCATAAAAACACCTAATCCAGCAGAAGAGATATAAGTTAATTTCTGGCAATCAACAATGATGCGTACACACCCTTGGTCAAGTTCTGATTGAATAATTTCTTCAAATTTTGGTGCTGTATGTGCGTCAAGATATCCTTCTAGACTTACAATAACAATGTCTTCTTGGCACGATCTATTGACAGCAAATGGATTTGGCACTTCTCTACCTCATTTGTCAGTAAGTTTGCAGATACTAAGTTTATACTAATACAACTTTTTTAACACCTGAATTAAAAATTCCGTTCTCTCCTAGGAACTTGTAATAAACCTATTTTATAGATTTTCCTGAAAAAACTATTTTCCTTAGTGGAATTTTCCGCATCCTTCTCTTAACTCTAAGCTTGCCAGCAGTAAGCAAAATCTGTTTTAATTACGCTAACACCTGCCAAATAGAATTAAAATCATCAGGAGGCATCACCATAGTGTATACCAAACGAGTAGTCTTACTCATTTTAGTCGTGTTGTTTCTTTCTATGAACACCAGTGCTCAAAATAAACAGCTTACAATTGATAATATATATGATCCACAAAAACAAATTAACTTTAATGGTACACTGCCTAGAATTACTAGGTGGTTAGATGATAGGTACTATTTACAATTTAATAATAACCCTAGTTTAGGCCCAGTTGGGCTATTAAAAGTTGATGCTCAAAATGGAAAAGCTCAAAATTTTTTAGATAAAGACAAAATGGAAAAAGCTTTGGCTGCTACTCCCGGTTTTAGCCATGAGTCAGCAGCAAAATTTATTAATCTTTCTGGTTATATTTTTAGCCCTAGTAATAACGCTGTGTTGATAGAATATGAAAGCGATCTTTATTACTACGAATTTGGTGCAGATAAAGCCTCACGCCTTACTAATAACCCTGAAGAAGAAACTAACCCTTCTTTTAGTCCTGATGGAAAATTGATAGCTTTTGTTAGGCAAAATAACCTCTATACAGTAGATTTAACTTCAGGAAAAGAAAATACTCTCACCAGTGATGGTAGTAAAACGCTCTTTAATGGTCGCCTAGATTGGGTTTATGAAGAAGAAATTTATGGTAGAGGTATCACTCAAGCTTATTGGTGGAGTCCTAATTCCAGTGATATTACTTACTTGACTCTAGATGAATCTAAAGTTCCTGCTTTTACAGTTGTCGACCATGTACCGCTTTATCAAACCTTAGAAATAACCAACTACCCAAAAGCTGGTGAGCCTAACCCAACAGTAAAACTTAGTATTGTTAGTGCTAAAGGTGGTACACCAAAACCAGTAGAGCTAGCAAACTATCAGTCAATAGAATTTTTAATTACCCGTGTAGGATGGACACCTGATAGCAAACATGTTGTTTATCAAGTGCAAAACCGTGAACAAACTTGGCTAGAATTAAACCTAGCTGATAATCAAACTGGAAAACCCCGCTCACTCTTAAAAGAAACTAGCCCTGCTTGGGTTGAAGTAGTAGAGCTACCAGAGTGGCTAGCTGACGGTTCTTTTGTTTGGCAAAGTGACCGTACAGGATGGCGACATATTTATCATTATTCTCCAGAAGGAAAGCTAATTGGAGCAGTTACTAAAGGCGATTGGGAAGTAAGAGACGTTTATGGTGTTGCAGATAATTGGGTTTATTTCTCTGGCTCTCAACATGGCCGAATTAGTAATGATGTTTATAAAGTAAAAGCTGATGGAAGCGGGTTTACTCACCTAAGTAATGATTGGCAAGGCAATCATAGCCCACGTTTTAACCCACAATTTACTGCTTTTATAGATGTTGCCAGCAACATTAATACCCCTCCACAAATGCGTTTATACAAAAACGATGGGTCACTAGTAAGAATTATTGAGGAAAACAAAGTCGCTGCCCTAGCCGAATTTAAGCTAGGAAAGCCTGAATTTATGCGTATTCCAACTCGTGATGGTGGTCAAATGGACGCTTTAATGATTAAGCCTCCTGATTTTGATCCTAGTAAAAAATATCCAGTAATGTCTTACAACTATTCTGGCCCTGCTAGTCCTTCTGTAAGAAATACTTGGTTAGGCGTAACTTATATTTGGCACCAAATGCTTGCCCAAAAAGGTTATATTATTTGGATTTGTGACAATCGCTCTGCTAGTCAACAAGGCATCCGTTCCACTTATCCTATTTTCCACAACTTTGCTGAATTAGAGTTAAAAGATTTAGAAGATGGTGTTAGCTGGCTAAAACAACAACCCTTTGTAGACGCTGGTCGCATAGGGCTTTGGGGTTGGAGCTATGGTGGTTATATGACAGCCTATGCACTTACTCATAGCAAAAGTTTTAAGATTGGTATCTCTGGTGCTCCTGTAACTGACTGGCACAATTACGACTCTGTTTATACAGAACGCTATATGGGGCTACCTAAGGATAACCCTGAAGGTTATCGCAAAAGTTCTGTAATAGAAGCTGCTGCCAATCTACAGGGCAAGCTTTTGCTTATCCATGGAACAATGGACGACAATGTTCATATACAAAATTCCGTACAATTTATTGACGCATTACAAAAAGCTGGCAAACAATTTGACCTAATGGTTTATCCTAAATCACGACATGGAGTAGTCCAGCCACAACGCTTAAAACACTTACGTGAAATGATGACTAATTTTATACTGGAGAATTTATGAGTTCAGTACTACAAGCTTCTGACGAATTACCGAAGGTAGAATATGTGAAGAAAACGGATGATAGTATAATTGGTCATCCTAAAGGGTTAATGACTTTGTTCTTCACTGAGATGTGGGAACGCTTTAGCTATTATGGTATGCGAGCAATCCTATTACTTTACATGGTTACTGTTGCAGAAAAAGGTGGCTTAGGGTTTACTACTGCTAAAGCAGCAACAGTCTATGGTCTTTATACCTCTTCTGTTTACCTAATGTCTATCCCTGGTGGCTGGATAGCAGACAATATTTTGGGAGCACGTTTTGCGGTTTTATTTGGAGGCATAGTTATTGCCTTAGGGCATTTTTCTATGGCTGTTGCAGATATTAACTTTTTTTATGGTGGCCTAATTCTAATTGTTTTAGGAACAGGATTACTTAAACCTAATATAAGTACTATGGTAGGTGCACTTTACCCAGAAGGAGATCCTCGTCGAGATGGCGGATTTTCAATCTTCTATATGGGCATTAACTTAGGTGCTTTTCTTTCGCCTTTAGTTTGTGGTTTTCTAGCACAAGACGATAGATTCCAACAATTCCTTAGAGCTAACAATTTTAACCCTCTAAATACTTGGCATTGGGGTTTTGGTGCAGCAGGTGTTGGAATGACTCTTGGATTAATAATTTACCTTTCATTTCAACGCAACCTAATACCTGTAAGTAAGAAACCTGACATACCTACTCCTGAGTTATTAAAGCGTGCTGCTATGGCTATTGTAGGGGTATCAGCAATAGGGTTTTTGCTAATAAATAACCTATGGGTAGTTATTGCTGGAGGAATTATTGCTGGAGCAGGTTGGTTTTTATTTTCCCTCAAAGGCGATGAGCGAAATCGTTTTATTGTTATCATGATCTTGTTTGTATTTGCCGCATTTTTCTGGGCAGCATTTGAACAAGCTGGTTCTAGCCTAACTTTGTTTGCTGACAAATTAACTAGAAATAGCATTTTTGGTTGGGAATTTCCGTCTTCCTGGTTCCAATCAGTTAACTCTATTTTTATTATTCTTCTCGCGCCCCTATTTTCTCTCTTATGGGTGGCTTTAGGCACTAAACAACCGTCTAGCCCAGCTAAATTTGCATTTGGTTTATTATTTGCTGGCTTAGGTTTTGTAGTAGTTGCCCTTGCAGCTACATTGACTGGTAGTGGATTAGTTAGTCCTATGTGGTTAGTTTCTGTTTACTTTATTCATACTGTTGGGGAACTTTGCTTAAGCCCTGTTGGTCTTAGCACAATTACTAAACTAGCCCCTACTCGTTTGGTTGGTCAAATGATGGGTGTTTGGTTTTTGGCTACTTCTGTAGGTAATTATATTGCTGGTACTCTAGCAGGCAACTTTGATGAAAAGGCTGAAGGGGCAGTTTTTAACCTTTTTGCTTCAGTAGCAGTTGCAACTATAGCAAGTGCTGCCGTTTTATTAGCCATTACCCCTTATGCGCGTAAGCTAATAGGTAAGGCTCAATAAATAATTCCTAATTTTCTACTAACAAAGAGACAGTCAAAATAGTCAACATTAATGTATAATGGCTGCCTTTTTGTTAGCAACTACTTGAACAATTAAAAAAATCAACCTTTTAAAAAGTTTTGTAGATTTTATTCCACAAATTATCATATTCCATATCTGTCATAAGGCGTTTAAGGTCAAAAATATAGCTTTTTCCATCTGTTACCAACTTACCTTCATATGTAGCTAGCTCAAACTTATATTGTCCAAGCCTAGCAATGTCCCTAATATCTCTATAACGCCAGTAACGAGATTGATTTTCTGTTTCTGTATCAAAAATTATGAACTCCTTATAGATACGTAAAACCCCTGATGTACCTCCTCTAAGATGGCGATGGAAAACAGGTATTTCAAAAAGCAATTTTTCTGTTTCTCTGTCTTTTTCTGGAACAATACTACTAGCTATTGGGCAATGAAACCTTTTTAACAACATTGTTGCTAGTTCTTCTGTAATCTCCCCATCTTGTAAACGGAACAGGTAGTCATGCTCGTTGTCAATTTTCACTTGTTTACCATCAGTAAATGGAGATTTGCGAGGAATTATCGGTAAGCGAGACTCTTCATAAATAACTATGCGTAATTCTTTTTTATTTATCTCAATTCGTTTTATATCCAAGTCTTGCCAAATGTGACTATGTAGAGCTTCATTTTTACTTAGTCCTAGATACTCTATATTTTCATTGGTAATTTTTAGCTCGCCTTTGCCTAAGCCAATACCATGATCATGTTCTACATTGTAGGTAATAGAGATAGTTACTGATTCTTGTGCTAAAACAATTGATTGTTCCAAATTGATTATTACAAAAACTAAAATCAATAAACGGACAAAGATATTAATTAAGGTAAACATTTTTATTATCTCCTATCCTAAAGTCTTTATTAGAGTTTATAAGTTGAGAGGCAGCTAACACAGCAGGGACATAATTAGCGGTTTCTCTTGGTAGTAGCCCTTTATCCACCATTGACCAGAAATTTCTAACCCCTGTACGACGGATAATCTTGGCTATTCGTTCTTTCCCAGCGTTATAGGCGGCTAAGGCTAATGTCCAATCTCCAAAAAGTGCGTAAAGATCCCGTAAATACTGAGCAGCAGCACGAGTAGATTTTTTAGGATCTTGTCTTTCGTCCATTAGTTCAGTTGTCTCTAACCCATAGCGATTAGCTGTAGCAGAGATAAACTGCCATATCCCTAGAGCTTGTTTAGGAGATTGAGCTTTTGGGTTATAACTACTTTCAACTAAACCAACAGCTAATAACCATTCTGGTACGCCTTCTTTTTGAAAAGTTTCTTTCATCATTTGCTCATATTGAATAAACCTAGTAAGACTAATAGAGAATTGCTTTTGTCCTCGCCCTTGATAATAGCTAATAAATTGGGCTACTAGTGGGTGAGTAAAATCTAAGTTATTTGCTAAAGAAACAACTTGTTTTGTAGTGTCAAGTTTAAGTATTTCTGATGTTAGTGTTGTTAAATACTCACATAAAAAAGGATCTTCTCTCTTTTCATCTCTTTCTGGTAAAGCGGATGCAATCGTTTCAGCAGCTTGTCTAAAAAGCTTACTAGCTTCATCCTTGTTGCCTGCTTTTAGTGCTTCCATAGCAAAGTTACGATATTGATTTGCTGATAACACTAGGCTTGCTGCTTCTGATGCTGTAGTAGCTTGTTCTAAAACTCTATCCATATAATGATCTATATTTAGATTTGGAGCTTGGTTAACAGTTTGTGCTTGTACAACTGAACAGCAAATCAAAAACAAACTTATTAGCAAGAACTTTTTCATAACCACCTCCAGCCAACAATCCAAGCTAATACTGTCAAAAATACTGTGCCAACAATCCAGAACAGTAGTTCCCGACGATAACCACTACTAACAGCTATATTTGATAGTGTAAGTGTTAATTCTGTAGTTGAGTCAACAGCTTGATAATTTGCTACTAATGGTTGTAGAGGTTTAACAAGCATAGGTGTTTTATCAAATAAAGCTTTTTTCCAGCCTTCTAGCTCTACTTGTCGCCAAATTGCGTAAATTGCTGGATAAATGGTTAGTTCTAAGATAAATGAAGTAACAAGACCTCCTACAAGTGGTGCTGCCATTCGCTTAGTAACATCAACCCCAGTATCAGCAGCACTTGCCCAAAGTACAGCAGGAACTAGCCCTACTACATCTGTAAAAACAGTCATTACTTTTGGACGTAATCTCTTTACTGCTCCTTGGTGAATAGCTTCTCTTATATCGTTAAAACTTGTCATGCAACCTTGTTTCTTGGCTTTGTCATAAGCTAGGTCAAGATAAAGTAACATCACAACCCCTGTTTCAGCATCAACTCCAGCTAGTGCAATCATACCTACCCAAACG
>JAHFUF010000262.1 GCA_023265235.1 Blastocatellia bacterium | reverse complement strand
TTTTTCTGGTGAAAGAGCCTCACTAGACAGACTAGTTACGGTGATATTATCAGTTAGAGATATATTCTGATTACGCATTTTTGTTTCGCTATGAGAGCGTAACCTATCAAAAGCACGAGAGCGAGCTAAAATAAACAGCCAAGTAATGGGTTTACTACGCTCTTTATTATAATTATTAGCATTATGCCAAATGTATAGATAAGTGTCAGAAAGTACTTCTTCTGCTAAGAGTGGATCTTTAACCAAATGAAAAATTAGCCCATAAACTCTTGGACTAGTGAGGTCATACAAAATACTTAAGGCAGAAGAGTCTTTAGTTGCCACTTTTTGGAGCAAATCAACAATAACTTTATAGTCGTCTTCTGTTTTAGAATAGTTATTTGATAAGCTCAAGCTTTCTTTCATTAATTTTTTAAGTAAAACTAGTTTCAATTTTTAGAAAACAGGAAAAAAATAACAAGTTGAATTTAATAGAACCTACGTAGTTTTAGGAAAACTTTTCAATTACGAAATTTAACTGTATTTCTGTTACAAATCAAGCTAAAGATGTCTAGAAAGTGGCAATCATTTTATTAAAATGTATTGAAATAGTTCCTTTTTGCGGGAAAATTTCTCTTGAGTTAGTTTGCCCAAAAGAAAAGTTAGGTTAAACTAGAAAAAAATAAATTTCGTAAAATATTGTAAAAACAGATGTTATCTATTTCTTTACTTCCTACACTTAACGCTTTTCTTAATGCTTCTAGCTCAATCTTTATGATTGTTGGCTATATTTTTATTCGACGTAATAATATGGTAGCTCACCGTAAATGTATGACCGGAGCAGTTATATCTTCAGGGTTATTTTTAACCTCCTATGTGATCTACCATGCAATGGCTGGTTCAACAGAGTTTACAGGACAAGGCATAGTTAGACCAGTTTATTTTTTTATTTTAATTACGCATGTATTTTTAGCTGTTGTAGCGTTACCTCTTGTGTTAACAGCCTTTTATCGTGGTCGGAAGGCTTATCGCCCAGAAGCAAAAAAAGAACAATTTGTCTCGCATACAAAAATAGCGCGAGTGGCTTTTCCTATTTGGCTTTATGTTTCAGTGACAGGAATAGTGGTTTATTTAATGCTTTATCATTTATATCCAGCCAAATAAAACTTCATTAATAGCTTATGTTATCAGGGTTTGTAAAAAAATTTTCTCAGTGCAGAATATTAATAATTGGCGACCTTATTGCAGATGAGTTTGTTTATGGGGAAATAGCAAGGGTTTCTCGTGAGGCCCCAGTTATGATTCTACGTTATGAGCGAACAGAAACTATGCCAGGAGGAGCAGGTAATGCTGCTGCAAATGTTGCTGCACTAGCCAAACAGGCTTCTGTTATAGGAGTTGTTGGACGAGACCTACCAGGGCGACAACTTACTTTAAGCTTGCGAAGTCTTGGAGTTAATACAAAAGCAATTATTCCTACCGCTAAATATCAAACACCAACAAAAACCCGTATTTTAGCTGGTTCAGTTCATTCCACCCGCCAACAGGTGATTAGGGTAGACCGTGAGCCTAAAGAACCCTTACCTGAATTTTTAGTTAATCAACTTATAGAAGGCTTAACCAATTCTTTAGAGCAAATAGATGCAATAATTGTTTCTGATTATAACTATGGAGTGGTTTCTTTAAGCCTACTTAACAGATTAAGAGAGGTTATTTTACAATCTCCGCGTCAAATTCCAGTAGTAATAGACTCTAGGTTTCACCTTACTAATTGTTATAACTTTACTGCCGCTACTCCTAACCAAGCAGAACTAGAAGCAATAGCAGGAAAACGCCTAGACACAGAAAAAGACTTACTTGCTGTTGGTGAAAAGCTTTGTCAGGAACTAGGGCTAAAAGTCTTATTACTAACACGCGGTAGCGAAGGGATGATTGTTTTTCAGCCTTCACACGATCCCTATATATTGTCTGCTATAGGCAGTAAAGATCCTGTTGATGTCACAGGGGCAGGCGATACGGTAATTGCTGCTTTTACTTTAGCTTTGGCAAGTGGTGCAAGTTTTTACCAAGCAGCAGAGATTGCAAACCATGCAGGTGGAATTGTAGTTATGAAACGAGGTACAGCCACTCTTACTCAGTCAGAATTATTAGCCTCTATTGAAGCTAATATTATTTAATTCACTCCTTTAGCCTTACTTAAATATCCCTACCGCTAAACTTATAGAACACTTAAGGCCATAGCTTTTGATAATATCTATATTATTTTATTATTAATATCTATATTATTTTTTAAATAAATAATTTACTAATTATTAAAAAAATGTTATTTTTTGTATTAATATGCTATTTGAATTTTACATTTACTTATTGAATAATAATATAATTATATGTTTATTACATATGAAATCACATATATTTTTCTAATAGTTTTTTGATAATTTCTTAATAACTTTTTAACAAAATCTTAATAACTTTTTAATAAAATAATTCTTTGATATTATCGCCAATAAGTAAATGAGTCGCATAAGTGCTTATAAATCAGTAATTCTAATGTCCTGACTTACTACTGCCGATAAGATACGTTATTTAAAATAAACTAATATAAATTTAATAGATTCAGATTGTATGGTCTAGTAAAAAACCTAAGGTAAGAATAAAAGAAATGGTGATGAAAAGATTGTGCAAGAAAAAAAATATTTTAAGTAGAGCAGCTTTTTCACTAGTAGAACTATTAGTAGTGCTATTAATTGTTTTGGTTATAGCAGCTTTAGCAGTGGGTTTTTTGCCTAACTCTAGACGACGATCTATTTTGCAAGCAGAAGCTATTGCCCTAGCTTATCGTATAGAACAAGCTAAAAGTTTGGCACAGACTCTAAAACAAGGAAATAGACCTACTACAGAGTATCGACTACGTTTTAATTCTACTAGCAGATCTTATACACCAGAAGTTTATGAAAACGATAGTACCCTTGCTTTAACTGATAGGTGGAAGCCAGCCCAAGCCATTAGTCGTACTGCTATTACACTAAATGCTAGAATCTCATATGGTTTTCCTGCTGGAGCAAATACCCCTCAATATGGGCCTCCTCCTACTGCTATTACAATGGCTTTACCAATAGTAGCTCGTGGAGGGACTGCTACTATTCCAGAGCTACGTTTTAACTCACGAGGTTTTCCTGTTGAGTGGTCAGACGCAAGTGCTACACCACCAACTTTACCTAGGGAAACAAATAATGAAGTTTATTTAACTGATGGTAGAGAGTTTTTTGCAGTCACAGTCAATGTTTTAGGCCGTATAGAGGTTTGGGCTTATACTCCAGCCCCTTTAGCAATTTGGGTAAAAATATCTAGCTAACTAAAAATATTAAGGGTTTTTATGAATAAAGTGAATATAAAAAATAATAAAGCTTTTACCCTACTAGAACTAGTAATTGCACTGCTAGTTTTTTTAGTTGGGGTTTTAGGAGTACTACAACTTTTAGCTATAACGGTTAACTTTAACCAACGTAACCGAGATATTTCACTTTGTACTGCTTTAGCCCAAGCAAAAGCAGATGAGCTTTTACAGCTAGAATTTACTAAAAGCGTTACAAATAGCAGTTTAGATCGTGGAGGAGTTATTCCTACTACACCTTATGCTATTCCTTTTCTACCTACTAATCCTGCTCCTGTTGGTGGGTTTTCAGATTTTTATGATCTCAATGGCACTTTATTAACAAAAGCGACAGTTACTAAAGGAGCAACACAAACTGTTCCTGCTAGTCGTTACTACGTAGTCCAGTGGCAAATCTGTGATGGTTGTTTAACTACTCAACCTACAGCTTGTACTGCTGGAACACCTGTTTGTGCTACAGGAACAGGAGAAAACGTTCTTAAAAAAGTTACAGTTACAGTTACAGCTATGAGTCCGCTCTTAGGACGCTCTTTGCCAACAGTGACTGTAGTTGTCTATAAATCACGGATTAACTAATAATGAAACACTATGGAAAATATTCTTAAGCTTATAGATAAGTTAATGTAAAAATTTATGAAGATAAATAATAAAACAAAAGGGTTTTCGTTGTTTGAACTAGTGCTGGTTCTAGGCATACTACTTATTGTTTTAGGAATAGTTTTTAGTGGTTTTACTAGCGGGCTGAGAACGTTTCGTCAAGAAAGAGCTAAAGCAGATCGAGATGCAGATCTAAAACGTGCTTTAGAGCTTATGTCTATAGAACTTGGTCAAGCTGGTGTTACTCCTAATTTGCTTAATGAAGACATACATACAACAGGGCCTAAAACTAATAGTGCTTTAAGTTCAGGTGCTACAACTATTAATTTTGTCAACCACAATACAGGGTTGTATCCACGTAGGCCAATTATCTTAGAATTACCTGAAAATGCTACTAATTCTGAAAATTTAATAGTTAACAATGTTACTAGCGCGACTCAAATAACTTTAGTGACTGGAACAACTAAAGCTCATGCAAATAATGTTTCTATTGGGTCACCATCCTTTCCTAATATGTTTGGCATATTAAACCCTTCTCCTACTACTGCTGCACTTACTAAAACTATTATTCCTCAGACTTCTTTAACCCCTGTGCGAATAGGGTTTTTTGGAGATATTCTTGGTAATGGTAGCTTATTTTATGTTGAATATACTTATGAATATCAAGTTAGAGTGCTTGGAGGGGTTAGTAGTGGTTTTATTGGTCGGTTAAGACGTTCTATTACTCTAATTGACAGTAGCTTGACTACAACAAGTACAAAAAACACAGCTACTACTATTTTACAAAATGTTACAGATGTTAGGTTTACGTTGGTTTATCCTTCTTTAGCTATCCAAGTGCCTCATGCTGTGAGAATAGAGATTGAGGGAGAAACCTCCGCCCCTATATCTGGGATGAGAGGCGGTTCTTATGATGCTACTAGAGCCTCTAGGTTGTTTAATCGAATACGTGCACGTACAGAAGTTTATCTACGAGGGACAGGATCTGCTGCAAATATAATTGCTGCTGGTGGTGAACCTTTATTAAGAGCAATGATGCCTACTTGTAACACTGCCTCTGCAATTGCTTTGCCTCCTTGCCCAAGTTGGACAGGTGTTCCTTGGTGGGAAGTGATAAGAAATAATTTTGCAGGTAAGAATTTTAATAATACGACAACAGAAAATTTGCCCTAAGATAAAAACGTAAAGTGTTGTGATAGTTTAAGGAGAAAGTTTATGAAAGCATTTACTAATTATTGGAAACGAGTATTAAATTATGGTTCTAGCCAAAAAGGAGTTGTTTTAGTAGTAGTAACTCTAGCCTTAATCCTACTAACAGCAATTATTACTTCTGCACACTTTACAATAGTATCCCAAACCACTTCTTCCTCAAGCTATCGTCTTTCTACACAAGCCTTTTATGTTGCTGAAGCAGGCGCACAACGAGCAATTGACTGGTTTTCACATAGTTATACTTCCGCAAATCTTGGGACAGTAAATGCTACTACTTACCCACCTACAATAAGTGTTAGTGGTAGCTCTGTGCCAGTAACCTTCAATAATATAACAGGAGTAATAGGAACTTATCCTGATAGCACTCTTCGTAGTAGCTTTCAAAATTATTTAGGTAGCAACACTAGTATGTCAGGTACAGCAAATAATTTTCAAATAGTGGCTGGAACAGGTGGATCAAATGCAGTAATAGGGCAATATATAGTTACTGCTACACTGCTTTCTACCAAACAAATTAAGGTTTTTCCTGGTATCCCTAAAACAGCAGAAAAATGGCGTGTAGATTCTATAGGGCGCGTACTTAATGGCAGCGTAGAGTTAGCTAGAGCAGATAATTCTGCCATTATAGAAACTTTGGTTACTCCTGCGGTAAATAATGCAGTTTGTGTAAAAGATAGTTTTGACTTTAATGGTCAAGTACCAGTGGATAGTTATGACTCTAGTATTGGTATGTATGGGCCAGGTAATGAAGATGGAGTGGCTAACATAGGCTCTTTTGCTACTCCTGCTGGCCCTTTTACTATTAGTGGCCCCTCACCTAGTTTTAGTGGTAGTATCAGTATTCCTGCTACTAGGACAGAACGCCCTAGTATTTGCCCTAAAGGTGGCGGTGGTTGTATGAATAATACTTGTGATGTTCCAGACACGCCTGCTTTTGTTGATACAGTTAGCTATCCGCCTAATAATGCAACTTCTTCTGGTATAAGTGATGGTTATAGTTCTCCTAGTTTTTATAAAGCGGTTAGTTGTCCAACAGGTTGTTTAACTACTAATGACTGTGCACCTACAGGTGTTATTAATACTACTAATGGAGGCGGCAATCCTTATGGGCCAATAATCCAACAAATTCTTGGTCAAGGTGGTACTGGTTCAAAAGTAGGGCTACCTAGCGGTTTTACTGGAGGAGATGCTTGTATGTGGGTAGATACTCTAGGGTTTTCTGGAGGTGGTACTAAAAGTATTACTATAGACAATCTGACTAATAGACCTTCTGGTAACCAAGGAGCATTAAATATATTTGTTTCTTCGTTGTCTAATAAAAATAATCAGACTATAAAAATTATTTCTAATAAAGATAACCCTGTGAACATTTATGTTCGTGACAGTGTGGATTTTGAGGGCGATGTTAATATGAATACTGGTTCTGGGGTAACAGGTGCCACTCATGCTACTCAAAATAATCAAGGGCTGAAAATATTTGGCAAATCTAAGAATCCTTCTACTGGTCTAGCGACTACTGGGCCTAGCATACTTCTAAAAAGTCAAATCAGTGGAATAATTTATGCCCCTAGGTCAGATATGACTATAAATGGTAATGCAGGTGTATTTGGTGCTGTTATTACTCAGTTTTTTAGGAAAAATGGTAATCCTGACGGCGTACATTATGACGTACAGTTATCAAAAGATTATGTAAATATTTTTAATTTTGTTCCTGCTAATCAAATTCGTCGAATCCGTTAATGTTTTAATGGCTGATACTACAAAGTAGCACCAGTCATTTTTTGACTTAGAAAAAGCCTTAACTCGTAATGTTAAAGAAAATAGAAAGTGGAGTAAAAAATTATGGCACAAAAGAAAATCTATCCTCAAACTAGCCTAAATATTGAAAAAACTCCAATGCCAA
>JAHFUF010000261.1 GCA_023265235.1 Blastocatellia bacterium | reverse complement strand
TGTAAAGCCAACAATTCTGTAATTACTAGGGTGAACCCTAAGAATAACTTTAGTGTTTTCATTAATTGCAGATTCATAATCTGAAAGCCTAGTACGGTTTGTTGTTCCTACTTCGCGTAAAGTGGCCCCGCTTTTTTTCATTACATCAGGGATGCGAAAAGCACCACCAATTTCAATCATTTCTCCGCGAGATATTATTGCTTCTCCGCCTTGTGCAAGTTCATCTAGGACTAGCATTACAGCCGCAGCATTATTATTGACAATTATTGCTGCTTCGCATCCAAGTAGGGCTTTTAGTAATTCTTCACAATGTTCATCACGACTTCCACGAGTACCTTTTGCTAGGTTATATTCTAGGTTAGAGTAGCCTTTGGCTACTTTATTTATTGCCTCTAGTGCTTTTGTGGCTAATGGTGCTCTGCCTAAATTGGTATGTAGTAATGTGCCAGTAGCATTGATAACAGGTTGTAAATTACTATGTAAAGCTTTTTGCCAGTAAGTAGGTAATTCTTCTTCAACTAAGGTAGCTAAGCTAGTATTTTCGCTTAGTTGACCAGCTAAAATACGTTCTCTTAAATCATTTAACAAATCTCGTAAACATTCTCTGACAAAATCGCGACTACTTTTTAGGCTTAAACTTTGGCTTAAAGGAAGTTCTAATAAATAGTCAACAGACTTTATTTGTCGGAGTAGAGCCTTGCTCATGGCTTTAATTCCTCACTATTGTTTCTTCGGCGATCTATCAAGTAAGCACTTTTTTCTTGCTTTTTGACAAATTTTTTAACATCTGCGGCTATTTGAGAAATTTCTCCTGGGTGAGAAAATCTATTATTTTCGTGAATAACCACTGATAGGCTAATAGAAAGTATTGGCGCAATCACACGGTTTCCATGTCGATCGACTGATTCAATACCCCCTGTTGCAACTTCTTCTGCTTCGTAAAAATCTTTTATTTCTCCGTCAAAGCGTTCAATAGCCAGCTTACAAATAGCTTCGCTACGTTCTGGAGAAGTAACAATAATAAAATCATCACCACCAATATGCCCAACAAAATCTGTTTCATTATTACCTACATCTAAAACAATATTAGTTAATACATTAGCAGTATAGTTTAAGATTTCATCCCCAGCAGTAAACCCATAGCGATCATTATAAGCCTTAAAGCTATTTAGATCGGCATAAATAACAGCAAAAGAAACCTCTGCTTTTAGGTTTGTAGTAAGAATTTGTTGGATTTGTCGATTTCCTGGTAGTCCAGTAAGTGGGCTAGCTTGTAATTCTCGCCATTGTCGACGCAAGTGGCTATCAATCCTAGCTTTTAGCTCTGAAAAATTAAAAGGTTTTGTAACATAATCATCTGCACCCATTTTAAGCCCTGTAACAATGTCGTTTTCTTTGGTACGTGCAGTTAACATTACGATAATTGTATGACAGCTATAAGGGTTACGTCGTAGTTTTAAGCAGGTTTCTAATCCGTCCATTCCTGGCATCATAACATCTAAGAGGATTAAACGTATATCGCCTTGATTAGCTAAAGCCAAAGCTTGTTCACCAGAAGAGGCTTCTATTACCTCATAGTATTTACCCAATGCAGATACTATAATTTTACGAACCGTCTGATTATCATCGACAATTAGAATTTTATCTGCCAAGGTTTATAACCTCAAATCCGCCCATTTAGAATCAACTAGTTTTTTAATTTCTTCAGTCATTTCTATTTGGTCAGGCCAATCTCTAGTAAAGCCCTCTGAAGCCGTTTTGCGAGTAGCATCTATACCCATTTTTGACCCATAAGCAAAAAGTCTAGAGGCATGATCTAGAACATCTATTGGCCCCATAGTAAATTGAATGTCTCGTTCTGGATCAATGTTATTAAGTGCGTACCAAACCACATAACCAGGATCACGAACAGGAACATGTTCATCGACTACTACAATACACTTAGTAAACATTGCTTGGCCTAGGCTCCAAACTGCATTCATTATCTTGCGAGCATGGCCTGGGTAAGATTTACGTATGGAAATAATCATTAAATTATGGAAAACCCCTTCAAAAGGCATGTGCATGTCTACAACTTCAGGGAATTGCCGTTGAAAAAGCGGCAAAAAGATATGTTCAATTGCTTCACCCATATAGCAATCTTCCATAGGTGGACGACCAACAACAATTGTCGAGTAAATAGCGTCTTTACGTCGTGTTATTGCTGTAACATGAAAAGCTGGATAAGGTTCTTGTGGCGTATAAAAGCCTGTGTGATCCCCAAAAGGCCCCTCAGTACGCATATCAGCAGGGTCAACATAACCTTCTAATACTATTTCTGCTGAGGCAGGAACCTCTAGGTCATTTGTTTCGCATTTGACCATTTCTACTGGACTAGAGCGTAAAAACCCAGCAAATAGCATTTCATCCAAATCATCAGGTAAAGGCAGGGTTGCAGCAAAAGTTGTAATTGGGTCGCTGCCAATAGCTACTGATACTGGCATTGGCTGTTGGCTACGCTTGCTATGCTCACGAAAATGACTTGCACCATGTTTATGAAGTTGCCAATGCATCGCCGTAGTTCGCTCATCAAGTACTTGCATTCTATACATCCCACAATTACGTTTTCCTGTTATTGGATTACGAGAAAATACCATTGGTAGGGTGATAAAACGCCCACCATCATCAGGCCAACACTTTAAGACTGGTAAGTCAAAGAGTGAGAAGTTATCTTTTTGGATTACTTCTTTACAAGGCCCAGAACGGACAATCTTAGGAAAGAATCTTCCTAGTTCAGCCAGCTTAGGTAGCATTTTTATTTTCTCAATAAATCCTTGTGGAGATTTAAAATCTAGAAGTTCAGTAACTCTATCGGCAATATCTTTGTAACCATTAACTTCTAGTGCAATTTCCATTCGTCGCCGACTACCTAAAGCATTGATGAGTACGGGCATTGAGTGGCCTTTTACCTTCTCAAAAAGTAAAGCGGGTCCGCCTTGAGAACGTTTACACACACGGTCAACTATTTCTGTAATTTCAAGCATAGGTGAAACTTCTAAAGATACTCGCTTTAGTTCACCTGCTTTTTCTAACGCTTTAATAAAGTCTCTTAGATCATCGTAAGCCATAAATTACCTCTGCTGGCTAGAATAGCATAGAAAAGAGATCCCAGAAAAGTTAGCAGGAATAACCAAAAATTTATTAGGATAATCTTCTAGCCTTTACTATTTCTTACGTAATTTGGTTAGTAAAAATAAAAAAGGGAGATAAATCTCCCTGTAAAATATAAACAGATTATTATAGAGGAGCTAAACTAATCGAAAACAAATAAAGCTAAGGCTACTAAAAACTACTAGGCTAGAAACCTACCTTGGAGGTCTACCTCCTTCTGGGCGTCCTAGAAATGGTGATCCTGTGCCTCCTAAAGGGGGAAATCTCAAGAAATCTTCTCTTTGTTCAGTGGTGAGCAAAGAATATATATTAAAGTGTGCAGTTGTATGCGCCACTGTTAGGTCAGCCATTACATTTACATACTGTCCAGCTAAATTGGTTATTTGTGTTTGGTCAAAACGCCCTTTAGCAGTTAATGCGGCTAATTGCTGATGAAACTGACCAAGTTTTTCTAGTAGTGGAGTAATGCCTTCCTTTTGTCGTGTCAAAATATTGCTTAACTGTGTCTGCTGCTCAGGAGTTAAAGCCAATTTGTTAGAAAGCATTTCTATTAATCTATCTTCATTTGGTGGCATTGGGTTATGCTCAACAAACTTAGTTTGGGTTTGGTCAAACTTTGCTTGTTGATCAGCATTAAGAATAGCGTAGATTTGTGACTCACCTCTTTGTTTTTCAACTATCAATAATATTTGGTTGTTAGCTAGACTCTCAGCAATTACTCTAGCTTGTGCTATATTAAACCCCCCGCTTTTGATCAAATCATGGAGTTTTTGGTGATTAGCAAAATTATTGTCTAGTATCGTTTTAATCGTAGATCGCTCAGCAGTAAATATGGCACGAACTTTATCTTTTTGCTCAGTAGTTAAATTTAAATCCCTTAAGATAAACTCTATTGGACTGTGATGTCCATGCATTCCTTGTCCACCATTTCTAGGGTTACCATCTTGAGCAAAGCTAGTTATTCCTAGAGATAAAGTTATCATAAGAAAGCAAGCGAGAAAAAATTTTCTTCGTTTCATAAACACTCCTTCTAATATTTAATATGTAAGATACTATTAAGATCTGGTTGCCTAATTAAACGACATTTAATCTTTAGTAAGTTATTAATTTGGTTAAGAATAGGCAAAGTTTTGTTAAGTTTTGTTAACCTACTCTACAAATCTTAACAATTATCTTACGTATAGCATGGTAAACTCAAAAAGCTTTGTTGCTAAGGAGAAATTAAACAGGTGATGAACTCCATTTTAATCATAGATGATGATAAAGAGTTATGCGAATTAGTTTCTGAGTATCTAAAAGAGGAAGGTTTTGAGGTTAAATACCTTAATAATCCTGAACTTGCTTTGCCAGAGATTCTATCTAGTCAGTTTTCTATCGTAATTTTAGATGTAATGCTACCTAAAATTAATGGTTTTGAGCTTTTACGTATGATAAGAGCCAAATCTACTATTCCTGTTTTAATGCTTACAGCCAAAGGTCAAGATATAGATAGAATTGTAGGATTAGAAATAGGTGCTGATGATTATATGGCTAAGCCATTTAATAGCCGAGAGTTAGTAGCTAGAATTCGTGCTATTTTGCGCCGTAGTAAATTAGAAACAAGCCTTGACATAATGGTTAATGAAGTGGTTTCTCTAGGGGATATAAGCCTAAACACTGGAACAATGACAGTAACTCAAGCGGGTAAGATGATTGAAAACTTGACCACAGTAGAATTTGATTTACTAAAAATTTTACTTAAAGCCTCAGGTAATGTTGTCAACCGAGAAGAGCTAGCAGAACAAGCCTTAGGGCGTAGATTTTCACCTTTTGACCGCAGTATCGATACACATATGAGTAATTTAAGAAAAAAACTTGCTCAACACTCAGAAGAAACAGAAAGAATTAAAGCTATCCGTGGTGTAGGTTATCGCTATGTGATAATTCAATAACAGATTAAATACTTAATCTAGCTAAGTAGGAACAAACAAAATGAGAAGCATATTCTTAAAGATATTTTTATGTTTTTTGCTCACAATGGCCTTAGTTAGTGCGACATCTTTTATCATTGCACTTCTTTTTATTCGTGCTAATTCACAAGAAGTTCATCGACAAGATTTTATTGCCACTTCACTAAACCTTTATACACAAACAGCCATTGAAAAACTTACAAACAACGGTGAAGAAGCTTTTAGAGACTATCTTAGTGTGTTAGAAAAAACTTTACCTTTAAGTGTATCTGTCTATAACAATGAAAATAAAGCTATTTACCAGCAAAATACACCAAGTCAAGTAGAAGATAGTAGACGATTAGAAGATCTTATTAAAAATAAAGAAAATATTGATATTCATTTTGTAGATAATCATTTGTTTGTTTCAAAAACTATTTTAACTATTGATAAAGAAAAGTTTTTTTTCCTTTGGGAAGTAGTTATTGGAAGACCAAAGCTACCTGATACACATGCTATTTATCAGATTTTAAGGTATTTAGTCGCAATATTAGCAATAGGGGCAGTTTGTTATGGACTATCTCGTTACTTAACCTCACCAATTGTAAAACTTAGTCTAGCAACTAGACAGCTTGCTAATGGAAACTGGCAATTTCGAGTAGGGCAATCTGTTGGTAGTCGTAAAGATGAGCTATCAGAACTTGCTAGGGATTTTGACGATATGGCAGAGAAAATTTGCTCTTTAATGGATGTCCAAAAACGTTTGATTAGCGATATTTCACATGAACTACGCTCTCCACTAGCTAGATTAAATGTAGCATTAAGCCTAGCAAGAAAACGCGCCGGTGAAAAAGCTATTACAGCCTTAGACAGAATAGAACTTGAGTCAGAAAGATTAAATAATTTAATAGAGCAACTACTTACTCTTGCTCGTTTGGAATCAGATAAAACTTTAGCTTTTACAACAATTAACCTAACAAAACTAGTTAAGGAAATAGCTGAAGATGCTAATTTTGAAGCACAAAATAATCAATGTAGCGTTAGTGCAACATTAAACGAAGTCTCGATTATTGGTGATGAAAATCTAATTCGTAGCACAGTAGATAATATCTTACGTAATGCTATTCGTTATACTAAAGAAAACTCCATAGTACAAGTTTCCTTAAGCTACCAAGAAAACCTTGGCAAAAAACAAGCTGTTATCGAAGTCCAAGACCAAGGCGAAGGTGTACCAGAATCAGATTTAACAGAAATATTTCGCCCATTTTACCGTGTAGAATATGCAAGAGAACGTGATAGAGGTGGTAGCGGTTTAGGGCTAGCAATTGTAGCCCAAGCAGTAAAACTTCATAAAGGAAAGGTTTTAGCTAAAAACTTAGCTACTGGGCTAAGTATTTCTATTTCTTTACCCTTAAACCCCAAAGAAATAATAAAAGATCCTGGCGATCTTTCTAAGCTGGGTTGGTCACACTCCTAGGCAATTATTTTAAGTCCTTTGTGGAACAAATATTGTCTTGCTCCGTTTAATCCTCCAAATTTAACCAAGTCAAGCTTTTAATTTGCAAAATTTTTGATACAAAACTCTCTTATTTATCGCTATAAATAAAAAGTGGTTTTTAGCAAGACTAGCAAGACTAACAAGACTAATTTAAGTTATTATTAATCAAAACAAATACTGATAGGATATTTGCATAATGTCTAATCAATTGTCATCATCGGCTAAAAGAAAGATTTTATGGCTCTCTCCATTAGCAATAATAGCAGTATTGCTACCAGTCATGTTAAGATCTGGGATTTCCATTAAACCTAATCAACTACTAGCAAGCCTCCCTCCTATAACAAAATTCACTAAACCCAAACCAGTATTAGAAACTGTGACTGTTCAAACAGGAGTTTTGGAAAAAGCAATACTTTTAGATGGTGATTTACAAGCAGTTCGTGCTCGTACTTTGTTTGGTAGTCAAAATGAGACAAAAATTACTTATATGCCTCCTGAAGGAACTAATGTAAAAGCAGGAGACAGGCTAG
>JAHFUF010000260.1:2294-7133 GCA_023265235.1 Blastocatellia bacterium | reverse complement strand
CTAGGTTTACTGCTTGGAAAACTGCTCCCATAGCACCAACACCAATTTTTGCATCTAATCTATAACGATTACTAATAATTTTACCTACTAAAGAATTAAAATAATCCTTTTGAGCTGGTTGTCCCATAACCCAGCACTCCCATAAATTCAATAAAATAAAATTCTCTGATATATTACTTATAGTTTGATATATTCCTATACTAACCTAAGTTGCTAAAAAACCACCAGTAAAACCTTCTAGCTATTGCCTCTTTTCCTCTCGCTAATTGCTTGATACTATATGCACCGATCAAGACTCAAATATAAAATAATTGAGCTAAGAATTGATTTAATTAACTTAAGGTATAATTTTATGGCAAGAACTATCGCTATTACTAATCAAGCAGGTGGTGTAGGTAAAACAACTTTAGTACGTGACATAGGTTATGAGCTAGCATCTAGAGATAAACGAGTACTACTAATTGATCTTGATCCACAAGCTTCTTTAACTATTTTCCTAGGACTAGACCCTTGGCAACAACAAAAGACCATTTATCATTCTCTAAAGGATGAAAGCGTTTCGCTACCAATTGTAGAAGTATTTAACCTAAAACTAGTGCCTGCAAACCTAAAACTAGCAGAAATAGAAACGGAACTTGCAACTATATTGCTTAGAGAATTTAGATTAAGAGAAATATTAAGTCCTCTATTAGATCAATATGATTTTATCCTAATTGATTGTCCTCCATCATTAGGACTAATTGTAATAAACGCTTTATGTGCTGCTGATGAAGTATTAATTCCTATTCAATGTGAGTTTAAAAGCTGGATGGGAACCGATGGTTTGTTTGATACTATTACTAAAGTAGCTAAACAGGCTAATAAACGCTTGAAAATCCTTGGGGTTATTCCAACAATGTTAGATTCACGTACTTCACTCCATGCCAAAATTGCAGAGCAAATTCGTACTCAATTAGGTCAAGTTACACAGGTTTTTTCACCTATTCGGCGCACTATAGCATGTGCTGATGCTAGTGCCCAAGCATTGCCTATTCAGCTTTATGACCCTAAAGCAGAAGTAGTTAACGATATTAAAAAAATTGTAGAGGCAATTATCTAATGGCCAAAAAACATGAAAAAACTGAAATTCCTGTTTTAGGTAAAGTAAGTGCTTTTTTTAGCACTCCTGAGAGTCCAGCCCAAACCGCCTTAGCAATACAGTATCCTCTAGAACAACTAAAACCTAGTTCAATACAGCCTAGAAAACATTTCAATAGTAGCGAAATTGCCCAATTAGCAGAGTCTATTAAGCATTGTGGAGTACTTGAGCCAATATTAGTTACGGCTGAAATCAATGGTGAACGCACAATTTTAGCCGGAGAACGTCGCTACAGGGCAGCAAAACTAGCAGGCTTAAAAACAATTCCTATTTACCAGCTAGATTTAGCTCCAGAAATAGCCGCGCAAGTACCTTTAATAGAAAATCTATTAAGACGTGATCTAAACCCATTTGAAGAATTAACTGGCTACTTAACCCTTTTAGAACATAACTTAAATACCACTATGGAATTTAAGGATTTTTGTGCTGGAAATGATGCTCAAACAGGGGTTATAAAATTACTTTTTGCTATGCGTAATGCTAAACATGGTCACCGAGTTGAAGTTAATCAAACCCTGGTTAATAACGTTGTAGAACTATTTCGCACTATCGGTTCAACCTCTTGGCAGTCTTTTGTTACACATAGACTTTCCCTGCGTAAATTACCTAGTGAAGTACAAGATGCTTTACAAGAAGGCTGGCTAGACTATACCAAAGCAATAGAAATTTCTCGGCTTTCAGAAAAAAAACTAGGTAATGCCCAATTAGCCTACCAAAATAGAATAGATTTGTTAAATAGGGTAAAAAATGAAAACTTGTCTATTCGAGAAATAAAAAGCTTTATTCAAATTTTAATAAACTCTCATACTGATAAACAAAATAATAATAGCCAAATTAAAGTGCGTGCTCATAACCTTTTTTCTAACCTTAAAAAGAACTACTCAACCTTAACAAATAAAGACCAGGAAGTATTAAACCAATTATTGGGAGAAATGGAAAGAATCCTCCATAATTAAGCTAATACTGTTTCAGTTTCAAGTGGTTTAGCGAAGTTTCCATTTTGCAATATATCCTGCCTAGGGTGTCATTAGAATTTGATGGAAAACAATGTATTGGGCATTATGTTAAAAAAAAGACAGCTAAGAAAATATATTAGGTAAAAATTAGATAAAACCTTAAAGAGGCTTGTGGCAATCAACTACAAGCCTTTTTTGTGCCTAAAAACAATTTTGCCAAGCGAAAGTACTTTAGCTTCCAAGGCAGTGCTAATTGCGATTTTTCGGGGTTTTGGTACTTAAAAAACTATTTTTCTGCAACCTAGTTTCACAAATAGGGGCTTTTTTGGCTATAATCGTTAGTTTCACAAACTATCATTACCAAACCTATATTTAAACTATAAGGGGAATTTGTGGTTGCTGCTGCTTTTTATGACTTGGAAGGAACTTTAATTAGTACTAACTTAGTTAATGCCTTGTACTTTTTTTCAAAAAACCAACAAGGTCTTTGGCAAAGTGTGGTCAAAACAGCTAATACTCTTTTTAATGTTCCTGCATTTTTTGTTGCTGATCAGTATAATCGTAGAGTTTTCAATGATATGCTGTTTAAGCACTACAAGGGTGAATCTGAAGATAGGTTACGCTATTTGTCAGAAGAAATCTTTGCAGATGTACTAAAACCAAATATCTTTTCTGGCGCACCAGAGTTAATAGCCAAGTCTCGTAGTCTAGGCTTACGTCAAGTCGTAGTTACAGGTGCAGTAGATATGATGGTTAAACAGTTAATGGATTACTTAAAAGTAGATGATTATGTTGCTAACCGCTTGGAATTTGTTAATGGTCGTGCTACAGGGCGTTTACTTCCTCCAATACTTGCTAGTGCTACAAAAGCTTCTTGGATTAGGACTTATGCTGAGCGTGAAGCAATAAACCTAAATGATAGTTATGCTTATACTGATAGTATGAGCGATTTGCCTATGCTTTCAGTAGTTGGTCATCCAGCCGTAGTTAACCCAGATAGACGCTTGCGTGTTACTGCTCTACATCACGACTGGCCAATTCTGGATTTAAAATAAATTTGCCTGAATTAAAACCTATAAAGAGATTTTTATATGAGTCCAACACTACGCCGTAAACTTGATGAGTCAATAGTCTATATTGATAGCGATTCTGCCCCCCGCATTGTTCCTTACGCAGAGGATTTTTTACTAGAAGACTTGCCAATAGGCACTAGAGTAATTTATCCTAAGCCGCCAATCAAGGGTTTACCTAATCGAGAAGCTGCAATTCGTTATGCACTTAATCATCCTCATGACTCGCCGCCACTTTATGCCCAGTTAAAACCAGGGATGAAAATAACTATTGCCCTAGACGATATTAGCTTACCATTGCCCCCAATGGTTACACCAGATATTCGGCAAACAATCCTAGAAATCCTTCTAGAAATGCTTGCTGCTAATCATATTGATGATATTCATATAATTATTGCTAATTCGCTCCATCGTCGTATGACTGAGGGTGAAATGAAGCGAATGGTAGGCTCAAAGATTCATAAAGAATTCTATCCAGATCGCTACTATAACCATGATGCTGAATGGGCTGAAGGGATGATTAGTCTTGGTAAAACTGATCATGGCGAAGTGCTTAACATCAATCGTAGAGCGGCTGAGAGCGACTTGTTAATTTATGTCAATATTAACTTAGTTCCAATGGATGGCGGACATAAATCTGTTGCTGTTGGGCTTTGTGATTATGAAAGCCTGCGTGCCCATCATGAGCCACAAACTATTCGTGATAGTCATAGTTATATGGATCCTCCAGCCTCTGCGCTCAATACAAAGTGTGTCAGACTAGGTAAATTAGTTGATCAAAATGTTAATGTCTTTCATATTGAAACTGCGCTTAATAATAGAATGTATGATGGGCAAATGAGTTTTTTGGGTAAAAAAGAAGACGATTTTACCGCTACAGATAGACTAAAGTTTGAGAGTATTCGCTGGACATTAAAGAAATTACCTTGGGCAGCTAAGCGTAAGATTTTCCATTCTATAGCCTCTCCTTATGAATTAATTGCTTGTCATGCGGGTAGGACAGAACCTGTTCATGAAAAAATCTTAGTAAAATGTTATGAGCAATATGCTGTAGAAGTAAAAGGCCAAGCTGACATTTTGATTTGTGGTATTCCACATATTTCTCCTTACAATGTTAATGCTGTGCTTAATCCTTTGCTTGTTCAAGTAATGGCACTAGGGTATTTCTTTAATATGTATCGCGGTAAACCTTTAATTAAAAAGGGTGGGACACTGATTATTACTCATCCTTGTTATGATGAATTTGATCATCAGTTTCACCCTAGTTATATTGAGTTTTTCCATAGGATATTGCCAGAAACCAGAGATGCTTTTAAGTTGCGTCATAAATATGAACTCGAATTTGCTCATAATCCTAGTTATATTGAAATGTATCGTCGTGGCAATGCCTATCATGGGGTACATCCATTCTTTATGTGGTATTGGGGTGAAAATGGACGACAACATGTTGGTAAAGTAATTGTTGCAGGAGCAGAAAACGCACATGTACCAGCGATTTTGGGTTGGGAACGTGCTGATTCTCTAAGTGACGCAATTGCAATGGCTCGTGGCGATCATGGCCGTAGTGCAGAAATTACTATGTTTCATCAGCCTTCAATCATTATGGCTGATGTTGATGCACCATCAACTAAACACCAATTACAAAAATCTCAAACAGAAGTAATTAGTGTTTCTT
>JAHFUF010000260.1:0-2284 GCA_023265235.1 Blastocatellia bacterium | reverse complement strand
CAACTTATTATGTTAGTGATGAAATCTATTATCCAGAAAGTGATGGTAAACCTATGGCTGATAATACGTTACAGTATGAGTGGATTGTAACAATCAAAGAAGGCTTAGAACTAGAACGCCCTAATGATTTTGTTGCAGCAGACCTTTTTTGGTATCCAGTAAAAGGAAACCCTCGTATACATTATGCGCCTGATGTAATGGTGGCAATAGGACGGCCAAAAGGCCATAGACCATCTTATAAACAATGGGAAGAGGAAAATATTGCTCCACAAGTAGTATTTGAGATACTTTCTCCTTGTAATACTGTTAGTGAAATGTTGAGAAAACTAGGGTTTTATGACTTTCACCAAGTGCAAGAATATTATGTTTTTGATCCAGAAAAATCAGAACTCTTTATTTATTCTAGAAACGAAGGCAATTTAAAGTTAGTAGATTTTGTTGGAGGTTGGGTTAGCCCATTGCTTGGTATTCGTTTTCAATTTACTGACCAAGAGCTAAAAATTTTTCATACTAATGGAGAAATTTTTCTTTCTTTTTCAGAAATGAATGCTCTATTAGCTCAAGAACGCCAAGAGAAAGAAAACGCACTAGCTAAAGCAGAACAAGCAGAAGCTAAAGCGGAACAAGCAGAAGCCAAAATGGAACAAGAACGCCAAGAAAAAGAAAAACTTAGAGAAAAACTTAAACAACTAGGAATTGACCCAGACTCTATCTAGTTAATTGCCATAAAGACAGCTTTTGGGCAGACACACAGGTCTGTCCCTATTATAAATCTTAAAATCTTAATGCCCTTGCAGGGCATTTGATAATAGCCCAGTGATTTATCGCTGGGCATTAATTCTAGGTATTAATTCAAAATTTATTTCAAAATGGATACACAACTCTCTCCCACAGAAATTTTTAATGGTCGTAAGATTTTTTTACTAGGTGGCACAGGCTTTTTAGGCAAAATTTGCCTTTGTATGCTGCTTTATCGCTTTCCTAATATTGCTCGCATTTATGTTATGGTACGTGCTGGCTCAGATTCTGATAGTGCAGCAAGGTTTTGGGATATTGTTAACTCTTCACCTGTGTTTGACCTTTTACGTGATCGTTACGGCAATGCTATGGAAGGGTTTATACGTGAAAAAGTAATTATTATCGGTGGTGATATTAGCGAGCAAAACCTAGGCTATTCAGAAGAATTTGCCCAAATGCTTGCTACTGATATTGATGTTATTGTTAATAGCTCAGGTAATGTTACTTTTAACCCTGCTTTAGATGCTGCACTTCGTACCAATGTAGTTGGGACACAAAATGTTGTAACTTTTGCTAAACGGATGAAGCGACCTGCCCTAGTGCATGTTTCTACATGTTTTGTTGCTGGTAATCGCTCTGGCTCCGTTTGGGAAGATGACAAAGTATTAGGCTATTTTCCTAGACACCAAGAAATACAGGCTGACTTTTCTGTTGATAAAGAACTGCGCGACTGCGAAGCAATAAAAAAACGTGTCCAAGAAGAATCTAGTGATGTAGTAATTAATGCTCGTTTTCGTGAAGACGCACGACAACGCTTGATTGATGAAGGTCGTGATCCTGATGATGAACGCTCACTACAAACCGCTATTTTACGTGAGCGTAAAGTGTGGATACGTGAACGATTGACAGACCTAGGAGTTGAAAGGGCAAAGTGGTGGGGCTGGCCTAATATTTATACTTACACTAAAAGCTTAGGTGAACAGGTTGTTGCCGCAGAAGATGGTATTGCTTGGGCAATTGTCAGACCGTCGATTGTTGAGAGTGCGCAATCTTTTCCTTTCCCAGGTTGGAATGAAGGGTTTACTACTACTGCACCATTGATTTTCTTAGCACTCAAAGGACAAACCAAATTCCCAGCAGAAAAGAAACTAATTCTAGATATTATTCCTGTAGATTTTATTGCCGCAGCCGTTTTGACCACTACAGCCCAGGTTTGTGTAGAAAAGTCCCAACAAGTCTATCAACTTGCTAGTGGAGACAGTAACCCTAATCGAATGGAGCGAATTGTTACGCTACTAGGGCTTTATAAACGTAAATACTTCCAAAATAAAGAGACTGGTAACAAATGGTTTAATGAGATAATTGCACGCTTAGAGTCTCGTACTGTTACTACAGAACACTTTGACCGCACGTCACTACCAATGTACAACAAAGCAGCAAAAAAAGTTTCTACTTGGCTAGACAAAGTGCGCCCTAGTTGGGGTGGTGGTAAAGTCACACAGCTTATTGATCAAGTAAAAGAGAGTGTTGACAAAATAGAGAGGTT
>JAHFUF010000259.1 GCA_023265235.1 Blastocatellia bacterium | reverse complement strand
ATCAAGAAACAACTATTATATTTTTTAATACTTAAGTGAAGATACAAATATGACGACCCAAAAAGAAAATAGCTCTGATTTAATGGCAAAAATTACTGCCCAATTTGGACATAATGCTAGTTATGTACTCACCCTACTTTCTGAGTTTGAAACTGACCCCAGTAGCCTTACAGGAGAATGGCAAACCTACTTTCAAAGTCTTTCTCCTAGCACTCCTAGTACTAATGGCCATAGTCAAACTACTCCAGTATCAACAGTAGCTAGTGCCACTATTAAACCTGCTGTAGAAGTAAAGGTTGAAGGCCAACCCATACCAATGCGTGGATCAGTACGTAAGCTAGTAGAAAATATGGAAAATAGCCTTTCTGTACCTACTGCCACATCCCAACGCCAAATCCCACTAAAAGTATTAGAAGAAAATCGCCGTTTAATAAATGAGCATTTAGCATCACAACATATGGGGAAAATTTCCTTTACCCATATCATTGCTTGGGCATTAGTTAAAGCACTAAAGAAATACCCTCGCCTCAACGATGCTTTTAGCCTAATTGATGGTCAACCTCATCGTGTCCAACGTCCTGATGTAAACCTTGGATTAGCAGTAGATGTCGCTAAGCCAGATGGTTCACGTACATTGCTTGTTCCTAATATAAAAAAATCTAACCAAATGGATTTTGCACAGTTTTTTGAGGCTTATAACAAAGCTGTAAATGGTGCTCGTACAGGAAGTTTACCTGTAACTGGCTATCAAGATACTTCTATTACGCTAACAAACCCTGGGACAATTGGCACTACAGCCTCTAATGCTCGTTTAATGGCTGGTCAAGGTGTAATTGTCGCTACAGGTTCAATTGATTATCCTCCTCATTATCAAGGAATGGCAGAAGAGGCACTATCTCAACTAGGAATTAGTAAAGTTTGTACACTTGCAAGTACCTATGATCACCGTATTGTACAAGGGGCTGAGTCTGGTTCTTTACTAGCAGAAATACATCGTTTATTAATTGGTGAAAGTGATTTTTATGAGCAGATTTTCCTAGACCTACAAGTTCCCTACCCTCCTGCAAAATGGGCTGTAGATCACTACCCAGCACTATTAGGTAATAATCACCACGGTGAAGCAATTGACAAACAAGCTCGTGTACTAGAGTTAATTACTGCTTATCGTCTGCGAGGCCATTTAGCCGCCAATGTCAACCCATTACAAAAACCAATGCCCCATTATTCACATCCAGAACTTACTCTAGAACATTATGAATTAACTATTTGGGATTTAGACAGAGAGTTTTTTACAGGAGGTTTAGTAGGAACACAAAGAGCCTCTCTCAGAAATATTTTAGCAATGCTTAGGAAAACCTATTGTGACAAAGCAGGTATTGAGTTTAGACACTTACCAGATCTTACTGAACGAGAATGGTTAAGGTCTAGAATTGAAGCACCTAGAGAACTGCCTCCAATCGAAGTACGTATGCAAATCTTAAAGAAACTTATTGCGGCTGAATACTTCGAGCGTTTTATACATACCAAATACTTAGGGCAAAAACGTTTCTCAGTAGAAGGTGGCGAAATATCTGTAGCACTCCTTGATCAATTAATTGAGCTATCTGGAGCTAGTGGTGTTAGAGACATTACTATAGGTATGTCACACCGAGGCCGCTTAAATGTACTATCTAATGTAATTGGCAAATTCTGCGAAAGGATTTTCTCTGTCTTTGAAGGCTCAGTCCACCCAGATTTTGTTTATGATCAAGGCGATGTTAAATATCACCAAGGTGCCGCAGGAATTCGTAAAACTTCTAGTCAAAATGATGTTGCTGTTAGTGTTACATCTAATCCTAGCCACTTAGAATTTGTAGATCCTGTGGTAGAAGGTATTGTTCGAGCTAAGCAAGATGCATTAGGACAAAATTCTGGCAAACAAGTTTTACCAGTACTTATTCATGGTGACGCGGCGTTTGCTGGAGAAGGAATTGTTCCTGAAACCTTGAGCCTTTCACGTCTAGAGGCTTATCAGACTGGTGGAACAATTCATATTGTGATTAACAATCAAATAGGATTTACCACTTCACCAGAATCAGCACGTTCCTCGCTCTATTGTACAGATATTGCAAAAATGACTGAAACCCCTATTTTCCATGTTAACAGTGATGACCCAGATATTGGTTATTGGGTCTTAAAACTAGCTTTTGAATATAGACAGCATTTCCAAAAAGATGTAGTAATTGACCTAATAGGCTTCCGTCGTCATGGTCATAACGAGGGCGATGAACCTAGTTATACTCAACCAATTATGTATCAGCAAATTAAACAACACCCTGGAGTTTGTAAACTTTATAGTGACAGACTAATTAAAGAAGGGTTAATAACGGCTGAAGATTTTGCTGAATTAATCAAACAAAGAATGGCACGTTTTGAAACAGCCCAACTAGCAGCCAAAGAAGTCACTCAAAAACAACATGCTCAACATGAAATTGCCTGCTCTACAGCAATTGACGATAGACACATTATGATTGAAACGCCTACCACAGCACTTAATCAATCATCAATTACAGCTATCACCAAAGCGATTGCCACTACTCCAGCAGATTTTCATATTAATCCTAAGCTAAAGCCATTAATCACTAAGCGTTCCTCTATGGGAGAAGGTCAAACTCCTTTAGATTGGGGATTTGCTGAACTCTTAGCTTTTGGTTCACTAGCTTTAGAAGGAACTCCTATAAGATTAACTGGTCAAGACTGTATTCGTGGCACCTTTAGCCAACGCCATTCTGGTTATTATGATAATGAAACCAATAAATTGTGGATGCCATTGCAACATATTTCTGAGAGTCAAGCCCCTTGTGAGATCTATGATAGTCTTCTGTCAGAAGCAGCCGTAATGGGGTTTGAATATGGCTATAGTGTTGCCGCTCCTGAGTCTTTTGTATTATGGGAAGCTCAATTTGGAGATTTTGCTAACACTGCCCAAGTACTAATTGACCAGTTTATTGCCGCAGGTGAAGAAAAATGGCATCAATTTAGTAGATTAGCACTACTTTTACCTCATGGTTTTGAAGGTCAAGGGCCAGAACATTCAAGCGCGAGAATTGAACGCTTTTTACAGTTATGTGCCAACTACAATTGGCAAGTTTGCCAATGTACAACTCCAGCACAATATTTTCACTTACTAAGACGACAAATGAAGCAACAAGCCTCTAAACCATTGATTATCTTTACCCCTAAGAGTTTACTTAGGTTACCAGCGGCTACTTCGCCTCTAGAAGAAATAATTAATGGCCAATTCCACACAGTAATTGATGGTGGTGACCAAACCGAACCTGTTACCAGAGTAGTTTTATGTAGTGGTAAGGTTTATTATAATCTAGCAACAGCACGTAAGTCTGAGTCTACTCGAATAGTGCGCCTAGAACAGTTTTATCCTTTCCCTTATAAAGCATTAGCTCAAACTATTGCTAGGTTTTCTCAAGCTAGTGATTGGGTTTGGGCGCAAGAAGAACCAAAAAATATGGGTGGTTGGACGTTTGTTGATCAGCGTTTATCAGAAATGTTACCCAATGGAAGACGCTTGCGTTATGCTGGTCGTGCTGCTGCCGCTAGTCCTGCTACAGGTTCACATCATATTCATGAACTTGAGCAACAAGAATTGGTTAATGATGCGTTAGGAATTGCCTAGAACATTCAAATAATTCTCATAAACCCCAATAAACCCCAATAGACCCCCCATAAATGGGAGGTCTATTACCGATTGCCCTTACAGGGCAAAATATCTTTTCTTAATTTAATTTGCCCCATCGGGGCATTTGATAATAGGCCGCCGATTCATCGGTGGCCTTAAAATTAGTGGCTTAAAATTGGTAGAATCGGTGGCCGTTATTCTAGATCCTTTTTTAATGCTTCACGTTGTTGGTCTGTTAATAAAGTCTCTGCTTTATAATCAGTTATATCAACCCCTGCTGCAATTGGAACTTGGCCATTAGTAACGAACTTAAGAAACTGAACTGAACTAAGTTTTTCATCTCCACGCTGTCTTTCATCAAATTTAGCATAAGCGCGAGTTTGGTCTTCCAAGAGCAAATAAACCTTCTCAGGTAATTTCCACCAAGCTTTTAATTTTTCTTGTCGAATAGTTGGATCACCGATTTCTATCAGCATTGTAGAGCCAAGTTCACATTTTGAACCTAACAGTTCGTTATAGGTATTGATCTCATGCAGTATGCTAGCCTCTTTTACTATACGCTCAGCCCGCATCATCTCTTGTATTTGATAAAGAACCGTTAAATGATTCTCAAATAATAGTGTTAGATACTCTCCAACATGAATACGCCTGAAGGATTTGGCTTTAAGAACTTCTGCTCTAAAATTTTCGCGGATTTCTTCATAAGTCTGGTAGTCTACTACCTCATTACGCTCCACTAGTTTCATTTAGTTTCTTCCTCTTTTTTTACTTCTATCTTTTCCTTAAATCCTTCCTCACGATAAGCCCGCGCTAGTATTGACATAGGGTGCATAGGGCTTACGCCTGCATGTTGCTGGAATTGTATGGCTGCTAGAGGACAATCTGTTGCCCATATTTCTGCTTTATTTTCTTTCATACCATCAAAAGCTTTTTTTCCTATTCGCACTGACGGCTCAAACCCTTCTTTTGTCATCGCATATGTACCATTGTGGCCACAACATTCCATCACTGTAGCAGGAACGACTCCAGGGATTTTGCGTAAAAGATCTCTTCCCTTAAAACCTACTGCTTGTGCTCGTAAGTGACAAGGAGCATGGTAGGAAACTTTGTTTCCTGGTGTACTACGGAAATTTGTATTAAACCTAGGCTCGTTGCGAATTGACCATAAAAACTCGCTTGGATCCATTACTGCGGCAGCTAGTTTTTCTGCTTGAGGTCTATCAACTTCATCAAGAAGGGTTGGATATTCTTTTCTCATCATCATTGAACAAGTTGGATTAATGGCTAATACTTTGGCACCTTTTTCTACAAAAGGAGTTAATATTTTTAGGTTTGCTTTTGCTTGTTTTTTTAGAGTCTCAAGATCTCCATGCTCCCAAGCTGGCATTCCACAACACTGTAAGCCTGCCACACAACGAACATCTACACTATTTTTTTCTAGCACTTCAACAGTATCACGCCCTATTTCAGGCTGGTTATTTTGTACATAGCAAGTTTGGAAAAGAACTGCCTCTCCTCCTACTTCTTGTTTTACTTTTTCTGTTTTTATAGCCCATTTTTCAAAAGTGCTACTTGCAAAATCTGGAAGTAACTTGTCTCTGTGTATTCCTAACAAGCTTTCCATAAAGATTCTATGGAGTTTAACTCTATTTACAAAGTTTGCCATTCCTAGGCTAGCACGAGCCATTTTGCCTGCTTGGTCAGGGTTTCCCAGCACTTTTTCACGTAAACTCAAACCTTTTCGACGTGCTTTTTGTGCTTTATAACGGTGAACCAACTTAGGAAAGTCCAGTTTGAATTCGTGTTTATCGCGAATAGTGTATGGACACTGTACTTCACACAACTTACATTGGAAGCAAGAATCCATAATTTTTTCTGTATCATCAGCAGTGAGCTTTTTTACGTCCCCATCATAATTTTTGTCTAAAAGTGAAAATAGCGTAGGGAAACTGTCACAATATTTGAAACATAGCCTACAACCATGACAAATTTCAAAAGTACGCTGAATTTCTTTTTCCATCGCCTCAGCATCCCAGTATTTTGCCTCACTAGGATCATAAGATAGCCCGTCAGTAGGTTTATATGAAATGTTTTTATTACTCACAATTGGCTCTCCTGCTACTAGTTTTGCTCATTAATAAATGTAAGTAGAAAGAACAGTTATTAAACTTTATGTTCTTTCTACTTTTCCTGCAATTTAGCTTAAGAAACAGAACCTAAGAGGCTAGAAAAGCGTCCTGCGTGGGACTTTTCAGCCTTAGCAAGTATTTCAAACCAGTCTGCTATTTCACTAAAACCTTCTTCGCGAGCAGACTTAGCCATTCCTGGATACATATCTGTATATTCATGAGTTTCACCATGAACGGCTGATTTTAGATTCAGCACAGTATCGCCAAAGGGTTGATCAGTTGCTGGATCGCCTACTTTCTTAAGATAGTCTAAATGGCCATGAGCATGACCTGTTTCGCCCTCAGCAGTATCTCGGAAGTTGCCAGCTATCTCTGGATAACCTTCTACGTCAGCTATCTTTGCAAAGTAAAGATATCTACGATTTGCCATAGATTCACCAGCAAAAGCATCTTTCAAATTTTGGTGTGTTTTTGTTCCTTTTAGTTCAGCCATATTATTTTTCTCCTTTTCTACATTTAATAGAATTGAAATTGAATTTAAACATTTTAGTTTGTAGTTTATTACTTATTTCTGAATTTCTGATTAAGTATAACATTTGCTAGTTGTAAGCTAGCTATCAGGGTTGTGGGCTGTGTTTGGCTATTGACCAATTTATCTTAATTTGTCTTATTATCTTGCTACATCTTCCTAGATTTCTTTAGGATAATTTCACAGTTACCACAGCGCGTTTTTATCATATAGAGTTCCTTTTGTCTATCTTTTTTACAAGGTCATTTAATCCTAATGTAGGGGCGAACAGTTCGCCCTTACCTTTCATTATTCCTGATAATGTCTATCAGGATAAAAAATGTAGACTTAAACAAACAAAATACTAGATAATACTTTGCTGGTTTGGCAAAGCATATAAACATACTGTTTTGCTGCCCTAATTATAATAAGTAGGTTTCCTAGTGAACATTAATACAAACATCCTAGATAATGACAATATTCTTTTTCAAAAAATACAAAACCAATTTTTAGAACAATATGAAAAAACCTTCCCTGATCCATTAGCTCCTAAAACAGTAGTTATCATACCTAGTCTAACAATGGATCAAGAAATATTAGCAAAAATAAAAGGCATATCTTATTATGAAGAAAGACTATTATGCCTTTTAATGCTATTAAGAATGCCTAGGACAAATATAATTTATGTTACTAGCCTACCAATTGACCCAATTATCATAGATTACTATTTGCACTTGCTACCAGGAATTACAAACTATCATGCTAGCGAGCGTTTAACATTATTAAGTTGTTTTGATAGCTCTCCACGTTCTTTAACAGAAAAAATTCTAGAACGCCC
>JAHFUF010000258.1 GCA_023265235.1 Blastocatellia bacterium | reverse complement strand
GAAAAACTTAATTTAGAAAATGTAAGCTTTTCTGTAGCGAATATTACTAGCACTTGGCCTTGTGAAGATAAAAGCATGGATTTAGTTGTCTGTAACCTAGTGTTAGAACATATTGAGGATATTTCTTTGATTTTTTCAGAAGCATCTCGCTGTTTAATCAATGGTGGACAATTTTTTATTTGCGAATTTCACCCATTCCGCCAATATCAAGGCAAAAAAGCTAAATTCCAACAAGATCAGGAAACAACCGAAATAACAGCATTTGTACATAACATATCTGATTTTACAAATGCGGCAAAAAGTAATTTGTTGAAACTAAAGAGCTTTAATGAGTGGTGGCATGAAACTGATCAAAATAAAGTACCTAGGCTTGCTTCATTTTTATTTGAAAAATAATTGTGATGTGAAAACATAATGTAGGGGCGAACCTATGTGTTCGCCCTCTTTGTCTTTTTTGTAAGAGGGCGAACACATAGGCTCGCTTTTCAGAATTAAGAGGGCGAACACATAGGTTCGCCCCTACATTCGGATAATGGTATTATGTGGGTTTTATTAATTTATAAAATAATTTGGAGCAATTGGTTATGCTGGAATGGGCTTTTATTGTCTTACAGCTTGCTTTAACAGCAATTATTACTGGTGGAGTCGTTTACTATTTTCTTGGCATTATTGCTGCACGTAAGTTAGTAAAAAAACGCCCAGAAAATTTCTTTGCTCACAACCTTTCTATCAGCATATTAAAACCGCTAAAAGGTGTTGAAACAGGTTTAGAGAAATATTTGGAGAGTTTTTATAATTTAGATTATCCAACCTATGAGCTTATTTTTGCTGTACATATAGCTAATGATCCTGCGGTTGAAGTAGTCAACCGGCTTCGCGCTCGTTACCCTAAAGTCAAAGCTCGTTTAGTTATTGCGGAAAACCCTCCTTATGCTAATGCTAAAGTCTTTAGCTTAGAACAAATGGCTAGTGTTGCCCAATATGATATTTTGGTAATTACTGATAGTGACACTTCTGTTTCAAAAGATTACCTAAATGCAATAGCCACAGCGTTTCAATCAGAGCGAGTTGGTGCAGTAACAAACCTTTATCGCGGTGTTAGTGCAAATGATTTTTGGTCAAAGCTAGAAGCCCTAGGAATGAGTACTGAATTTATGTCTGGTGTTATTGTAGCCGAATGGTTAGAAGGAATGAAATTTACCCTTGGCCCATCAATGGCGATTCGCAAATCAAACCTAGCTCAAATTGGTGGATTTGCGGCAATGGCAGACTTTCTTGCTGATGATTTTGTCTTGGGCAATTGGGTAGCCGAAAAAGGTGCGGACGTAGTTTTATCAACTCATGTAATTAACCATCATGCAACCTCACCAGGTTTTTTACAGAGCTTTAAGCATAGACTTCGCTGGAATCGTAGCACTCGCTTTTCCCGTCCATCTGGCTATATAGGACAAGGTTTTACTTATGGGTTATCCTGGGCATTACTTGGTGCATTCTTACTACCCTTTCCTTGGGGGCTAGTGATTTTCCTAGTAACTTTGCTGGTAAGGTTTTGGCTAGCATTAGAGGTTGGAGTTCGGGTTTTGGCAGATAAAACTGTGTTTAGAAACCTATGGTTAGTCCCTATTCAAGATTTAATTAGTTTTGCATCCTGGATAGGTGGTTTTTTAGGTAGTGAAATCCTGTGGCGTAATCGTCGTTTCCGTATTGTTGCTGGCGGGCGATTTATTCCTGTAGAAACTAAATAAAATTTATGAAATTTGCTAGTCGTTATGAATGGGTAGTTCTGTTAATTGCCCTCAGTGTGTTTTTGTTAGGGTGTTATTCTCCTCCAGGTTTAATGGATGATGTAGACGCGGTGCAAGCACAAATTGCTCGCACAATGCTTGAATCTGGCGATTGGGTGACAGCAAGGCTTAATAAAATTGCCTATATGGAAAAACCGCCAATGAAATATTGGCTGATTGCTAGCTTTTTTGGCATCTTTGGAGTGCATGACTGGGTAGCGCGTTTGCCAATTGCACTAGGAGCAGCAGCTTTAGCCTGGGTAGTGTTTCGTTTTGGTAAATGGACACTTTCAGAACGAGCAGGTTTTCACGCTGGTCTAGCTGTATCAACTTGCATTGGTTTGTTTTTATTTACACGAGTTCTGATTGGTGACGTACTAGTTACACTAAGCATTACTGCGGCTCTTTGGTCATTCCTACGCATTATTGATGATGATGAACCTCATCCTAATCGCTGGTCAATAATTGGAGCAACTTGTATTAGCATGGGGATTTTGCTAAAAGGCTTAATTTCCATAGTCTTTCCTCTAGGAATAGCGGGACTATACTTAATTGTAACTCAACAGATATTTCAAAAACGTGTTTGGCAACGGATTAACCTACCACTTTTTATTTTTGTTATTCTAGCAATTAGTTCACCTTGGCATATTCTGGCAACATTGAGAAATCCACCTTATTTTGATTTTTCAATGGTGAGCGAACCAGGAAAATATCGTGGTTTTTTCTGGCTTTATTTTTTTAATGAGCATATTTTACGCTTTTTAGGGCGTAGACACCCTAAAGATTACAACACTGTTCCACTTCTATCTTTTTGGCTGCTCAACTTAGTTTGGCTATTTCCTTGGAGTACATTTTTACCCAACTTAAAAAGACTACGGTTTACTGTTAATCCTCAAAACCGTTTAGAGCGAGTTTGTATTTTGGCCATATGTTGGGTAGCAATTGTTATGGGCTTTTTTAGCCTTTCTACCACCCAAGAATATTACTCAATGCCAATTTACCCTGCAATCGCTTTGTTGATTGGCTATGCACTAGACAAAAAAGAAGAGTTGCCTCGCTTTGGGCTATGGGTAATTACTGGAGCGTGTTTAGCGGCAATTCCAGCAATTTTGTCAATTCTTTATTTAGTCAGAAATGTGCAAACATCAGGAGATATTTCCAACGCTTTAGCCAAAAATGATGATGTATATGGGGTTTATACGCTAGCATTAGGACATTTTGGAGACTTAACGCTTAATTCCTTTGCTTACTTGCGTTTCCCATTAGTTATGGCATTAGTCAGCACATTATTAGGAATAGCAGCTTTGTATTTTTCAAAAAAGATGCGTGATTTGGCTTGTATTCTTATTGCAGTAATGATGTTGGTTTTCTTTCAAGCCGCTCAACAAGCCTTGATTGTTTTTGAACCCTATCTAGGTTCACGTCCATTAGCTGAAGGGTTGCGAGACGTTCTGCCAGGTAAGTTAATTTTTGATAACCAATATTATACTTTCTCATCAGTGTTTTTTTACTTTAATCCTAAAGAAGCTTTGCTGCTTAATGGTCGAATAAATAACCTAGAGTATGGTTCATATGCTCCTAATGCTCCTGATGTTTTTATTGATGATACAGACTTTAAAGAAATCTGGGGAAAACCTGAAAGGTGCTATTTACTAGTAGAAAAGCCTTCTTTTGCACGATTACAAAAGCTAGTAGGAGCAGAAAAGTTCTACATCGTTCGTGAAGCAGGTGGAAAATTAATCTTAACAAACCTCCAGTAGGGGCGAACTGTTCGCCCTTCTTAAACATCAGACAAAGAGGGCGAACACATAAAAATATGTTTTGTAATTCATTGATTCTAAAGAAGGGCGAACAGTTCGCCCCTATCATAATGTCTAATATATTCCCTCTTTTACCATCACTTAGTTATAATTTTCTCGCAATAATTACATGATCCATCCAAGGCCCATCAGTAATCTCTTTTACTTCTGCTTTAACAAAACCTGCGTCATAGAGCCAAGACATAATCTGAGCAGCAGAATAGGTTTCTCCCATTGTCATATTTAAGCTAAATAGCGCAGGTAATAGAGGTTTAGCTTCTTCGTCATCTAAAAGCATTTCTTGAATAGCTATCATTCCATCTGTAGATAGTGCTTTGTAGATTTTGCGTAATATTTTTTTACAGGTCGCTTCTGAAAAACCATGTAGCACACCAGAAACCAACATCACATCATATTCTTCATCATAAGTGTGGAAAGGCACTTGGGCAGGTTTAACAGTAACCCTCTCTTTTAGTCCAGAGGCTTCAATAATTTCCTGTGCATAAGGAATTACTTCTGGATCGTCTAAAACAGTAGCCTGTAAACTATGGTTACGCAGGCAAAGCACCGCCGCATAAGTACCAGGGCCACCGCCAACATCACACAAATGTTTATATCCGCTTAAATCCAATACTCGCGCTAGTGCTTCAGCTTGACCACTCATTGCCACATTATGAGAGCTAAGAATCCAAGATCGCCCGCTTTCATTATCTGTACGTTCAGTTGTTTGGCTATCATTACGAGTTCCTGTTTCAACAGTACTAGATAATGTACCGAAGCGTTCCCATAAAGAACCCAAATGCAGTAAAAAAGCACCTTGATAATGAGCCTTATCTTCAACTAAATATTGTGATGCCGTAGGTGAGTTACTAAAGTATGAATTGCTTTTTTCTAGCATTCCCATTGCAGCACAAGCAGTTAAAAGTTTCTCTGTCCACCGTTTGTTTAACCCTAGTTTTCGTGCTAGTGAATCGCTTGATGATGGGTTATTTTCTAGTTTTGTAAAAATTCCCAACTTAATTGCTGCAATGATGGCACCTGAAGCCCAAAACCCTGTAGCAATTTCATAAATTTTTTTAATATCAGAGGCTTCATTAGTAGGATTTAAAGTAGCTTTTTTTGCAGGCGATTTAGTCTTGGTTTTTGTTTGTGATGAGTCCATAAAATGTCTGTGTTATCCCCTTGTTGACGTAATGAGAAGCGAGTTAGAATCAGTGGATTTTATCACGGTTTTTTCTATAAGATAACAAAGATAATATATAGTTCCAAAATTAATCCTAAAGAGTAGGTTAAAAATGAGAAAACGACTTTTACTATTAGCAATAATAATGTGCTTCTTATTGGTTCTCACAAACACTTTAGGAATAGCTGACACAGAAAATAATACAGAAAATAATCGTCTGTCAAAAAAAGTGTTTATCCCTGCTCAAGCACGCCTTAAAGCTATAGCACCTAAGAATATGATGATTTCTGGAGCATTACACTTTCAACTTAAAAATGAACTAGATCTAGATAGTTTGTTAAAAGAGCAATATGATTCTACTAGCTCTAACTATATGAAATGGCTTACACCTAAAGAGTTTGGAGAGAGGTTTGGGACTTCTGACGAAACCTATCAACTAGCTATCAATTACTTAAAAGAGTCTGGTATTACAGTAACCCAAACCTGGGCAAATCACTTACGCTTAGACTTTCAAGCTCCAGCCACAGAAATCCAGAAAGCTTTCCAAATAGAAATGCAGTTATTTGAGCTAGATGGGCAAACACATTATGGACACCTAGAAAAAGCTGCTTTACCTCTTAGCCTAATCTCTGAAGTTGCTGATATAAAATTAAACAATTTTCTTTTTACACAACCAACACTTAAACAACAATCTGAGGTTTTACCTGCTTTTACAGATCAAGCAGGGCGTACTTCTATAGGCCCACAAGATATTCACCTTGCATATAACTTTAAGCCGCTTTTTGCTAACGGTATTGAGGGCAATGGTCAATCGATTGGGATTGTCGCAAGAAGTGATTTTAATATGTCAGATGTTGATCAGTTTCGTAATTTGTTTAAGCTTCCTACTACTTCTATTACTAAAATTCCTGCTGGAGGCGAAATTATTGATCGCGGTGGCGTAGAAACACTAGAAGTTTTACTAGACACACAATTGTCTGGCGCAGCAGCACCTAAAGCAGAAATAAAAGTTGTTGTTGCAGACCGAAATAATGACATTGATCAATCTTTAGCCTTTTTTATCAACAATTTACCAGATACTAAAGTAGTGAGTATTAGCTTTGGTGCTTGTGAAAAATTTTTGTTTCCACAATTTGAAGCACTTTTTAACAATCTTTACAAACAAGCTGCTGCACAAGGTCAAAGTGTTTTGGTTTCTTCAGGTGATCAAGGAGTAAATGACTGTAGTGATGGTCAATCGCCTCAAGTTAATGGCCTTGCCGCTAGCCCTTTTGTTACTGCTGTAGGAGGAACAAGCTTAAAGGTAAATTTTGATAAAAATGGTAATGCTACTGAGTATGTAGGCGAACAAGCTTGGTCAGGAAGCGGTGGTGGGGTCAGTAATTTATTCCCTATTCCTGAATATCAATCTGCTGTAGGTATTTCTCTAGCAGGGCGCACTGTCCCTGATGTTTCCTTACTAGCAGATCCAAGCCAGCCAGGGTTTTTTGTTGTTCGTGATGGTTTTACTAGTGTTGTTGGAGGAACAAGTGCTTCTGCTCCTGTTTGGGCAGGAGTTTTAGCCTTAACTAATCAGTTTGCCCAAACAAAAGGATTAGGCAATGCTACACCACGAATTTATAGCCTAGGGCAGCAACAACAATTAAGCACTAGCCCTTTAGCAGGTTTTTTTAACGATGTAACAAGCGGCAATAACAGTGCTGGAGGGCTGGCAGGATATACTGCAACACCAGGTTATGATCTTTCTACTGGTTGGGGATCGCCTAATGTAGACCGTTTTGCTCGCAGTTTTATCAACGCTCCAAATCGTCAAACAGGATTGTTTTTGCTTTTTCCAAATGGAAGTGAAGTGTTGAATAAAAACGAAACTATTAAAATTAGTTGGCAAATTTCTCAAGAACTAGCAACTAGAGGTGGTATTCAAGATGTGATGTTTTCTAGCGACGAAGGAAAAACATTTAAGATTATTGCCAGTAACCTTGCTATGAATGTAAGAAGTTTTGATTTTGCTCCTGATATTGTTACTACTACAGCAAGATTTCGTATTCAAGTACGCACTCTAGCTAATAATGTTATTGATACTAGTGATGCTAATATCAATATTGGAACAAGCTTGCGCGTAGATTTTGCACGCTATTCAATACTAAATACTCGCCTAGAAATATTAGGGGAAACCCTCTCTGATAAAGCTAAGCTCTTTGTTAATGGCACTAAAATTGATCGTCCAGCAAAAAAATTAAGTACTGGAGAACTAGTATTTAAGGGTAAACAGAAAAAGTTAAAAATTAGATCAGGAGAGAATTCTATCATACTAGAAGTTAATGGTGTGCGTAGTGCTCCTTATAAATTATTTTTGTGATTTATTTCATCAACTTGTTAATGCTAATATAGAGCCTTATTA
>JAHFUF010000257.1 GCA_023265235.1 Blastocatellia bacterium | reverse complement strand
CTTTCAAACTAAACCATTTATGGGTAGATTTGCGATAACACTTACTTATATTTTATACCCACTTTTAACAGTATTTTCTTTATACATACTACTAGAGTAAAATGCATAGGAAATGTTTTTTCTTTCGTAATTTTAAAATGAGCTAACTGTGGGTTATCAAGGAATGTACTATTTCCTCAGTTTCTTTATTTGCAGGATGAAAGGCTTCAATATGAAGTTCTTGAAGTGTGATATCCTGTGGGCTACCAAGTGAAGCAATTGTACTAAATAGGCTGAGCTGGTAATCTCCAAGGGAAAGTACTAAAGGGATAACTAGCTCTTGTGAAGAGTTAGTATTAGGTTCGCGCCATTTTGATGAAACCCCAGGGTATCTTAAAACTGTCTCTAATAGCTGTTGAGCGGCTAAGTCTTGTTCCCAGAGAGTTTGCCTGTAAAGACGTTTTAGCATTATTTTTGCTACTTCTTCCCAATTAACAATAAAGGGTCGCCAGCCCTGAGGGTCAAATAATAATTTAATTAGATTTATTTGAGGAGGTGACATAATGGCGTAGGGAGTGATTTTGTTTTCTTGATCAAGTATTAAAGCTGCTATTGCACAGTAACCTTCATTAGCCATAATTAAATTCCAATGAAGGTCAAAGACTATTGCTCCAAAAGGTTCTTGGCGTTTTAGAATTAGTTCTAAGGCTTGTCGAACCTGAGCCATTTGCGGATCATTAAGGCTAGTCTCACGATAAATAGGGGCAAACCCCGCAGACAAAAGCATTTCATTACGATCACGAAGTGCTAAATCTAGTACATTAGCTAAAGAAACTATCATTTCACGACTTGGTTTTGAACGCCCAGTTTCAATAAAACTAATATGGCGGGCTGATACAGTAGCTTCTAACCCTAGTTCTAGTTGGCTCATTCGGCGTGTTTCACGCCAACGGCGTAGTAGCGTACCAAAAGTACTTATCCCTATCTCTACATCATGCATTTAATTTCACCTCAAGCTAACATAACAGAATTTCTTAGTAAATTTGACAGTAACACCCAACAAATCTTGTAACAATTACCTGTGAGGTAATTGAAAAACTTTATAACATAATACAAAGTGCTAGATTAATATTATTGAGTGTTTCTAAAGAGGAGATTTTATGGAAAAAAATAGCAAAGAACATAAACATTATCGTACTTGCAACCTTTGTGAGGCTATGTGTGGGGTTGAAATTACTCTAACAGACAACAAAATTACTAGTATTCGTGGTGATAAAGATGATCCCTTTAGCCAAGGACATATTTGTCCCAAAGCTGTAGCACTACAAGACCTTTATAATGATAAAGATAGACTTAAACATCCAGTTCGTCGTACTCAAAATGGTTGGCAAAGAATTGGTTGGGACGAGGCTTTTGATGAAGTGGCAAAACATCTTAAAAGTGTTCAGTCTCATTATGGCAATAGTGCAGTAGGAGTATATATTGGTAATCCTACAGTACATAATTATGGTTCTATGTTGTTTGGCCCTTTGTTTTTTGCTAGCTTACACACACGCAATAGGTTTTCTTCTACTTCAGTTGATCAATTAACACATCATTTGGTTGGCTATTTTATGTTTGGCCATCAATTCCTATTACCTGTTCCTGATCTGGAACGCACAGAGTTTATGTTAATTTTGGGTGCTAATCCGGCAGTTTCTAACGGTAGTATGCTTACAGCTCCAGATATGGCAGGAAAGTTAAAAGCAATTCGTGGGCGTGGTGGTAGAGTAATCTTAATTGATCCTCGTCGTACAGAAACAGCAAGAGTAGTTGACGAGCATATATTTATTCGCCCTGGAACAGATGTATTTTTACTGTTAGCCTTCTTACATGTGATATTTGCAGAAAATTTGGCTAATCTTGACAGATTGGCTTCTTTTACAGATGGGCTTAACACTATAAAACAATTAGTAAAAGATTTTTCTCCAGAAAAAGTAACTTCAATTACTGGAGTTGCTGCTACTAAGATAGAGGAGCTTGCAAAAGCTTTTGCTCAGGCTAAAGCGGCTGTTTGCTATGGTAGAATGGGAGTTTCAACACAAGAATTTGGGGCTGTTTGTCAATGGTTAATAAATGTATTAAATATTGTGACTGGAAACCTAGATCGAGTAGGAGGCGCGCTTTTTACTCTACCAGCTTTTGATCCTGTTGATGCTCCAGAATTTTTAGCACCTAAAGGTAGTTATGGTCGCTTTTATAGTCGAGTAAGAAAGTTACCTGAATTTGCTGGAGAGCTTCCTTCTGTTGCAATGGCAGAAGAAATTTTAACTCCAGGAAAAAATCAAATTAAAGCATTAGTAACTTCTGCTGGAAATCCTGTCTTATCAACTCCTAATGGCCAACAACTTGATAAAGCTTTTGCTAGCTTGGAGTTTATGGTTTCAATTGATTTTTACATTAATGAAACTACTAGGCATGCTAATATTATTTTGCCTCCTACTTCATCTCTAGAACATGATAACTATGACGTAGGGTTTAATTTATTAGCTATAAAAAATGTAGCCAAATATTCGCCTACTTTATTTGAACCAACAGATGATCGTCGCCATGATTGGCAAATTTTTCTAGAATTACAAACGCGTATGGAGTCTAAAGGCTTACTAAGTAAAACAGTTGCTTCAATAAAGAAAGAGGTTATGAACCGTTTAGGCCCTGCGGGAATGCTAGATCTAGGACTACGTGTTGGCCCTTATGGGACAAAACTTAACCCTTTATCAAATGGGTTGACTCTGCATAAACTTAAAGAATCAACACATGGAATTAGCTTTGGTCATCTAGAACCTAGCTTGCCTAAGCGATTACGCACTGCTTCTAAGTGTATAAAACTAGCACCAGAGGTGTTAGTTCAAGACTTAGCTCGTGTTAAAGAAAAACTGCTATCTAAAAAAGATGATGAGTTACTTTTAATAGGACGGCGGCACTTAAGTAGTAATAATTCTTGGTTACATAATAGTTTACGCTTAGTTAAAGGTCGGTCTAAATGTGTATTGTTAATAAATCCAGTAGACGCGCTTAAGCGACAAGTTGTTGATGGTCAAACAGTTGCAGTTTCTTCAAGAGTTGGACGTATTGAACTTTCCATTGAGATAAGCGACGAAATAATGCCAGGAGTTGTTAGCATTCCGCATGGTTGGGGACATAATCGCCCTAATTTACAACTCTCAGTAGCCCAAGAACATGCTGGTGTCAGCCTTAATGACCTTACAGACGAGCTAGCAATAGATGCTGTGTCAGGATCTGCCGCCTTTAGCGGGGTTTTAGTAGAGGTTAAAGCGGTTAGCCATAAAGTAAGTTATAGCAGAGATTTAGTTGAAAGCTTAAAAGCCTCAGATTAATAAGCCCAGAAGAAGTCCAGAAAAAACAAGAGACGACACAATCTTTACAATAAAAAATATGCCGTCTCTATAGGGTTTTACTAGGCTAACTAATTGAATTTTTAGCACTTATGTACTAGGCCAAAGGTATAGACACTAGAATAGGTATCTAGGACATTAAACTGCCCTGACTTGTTCCGTGTATGCTTGACACCTTTCCATTCTATATGTTACGTTGCTCTCTTTTATCTTACCCCAAATTTTCTATAGCTAGTGGAGGACGCTTTGAGCAATAAACGGAATTTTTTGTTTACGTCTGAGTCTGTGACAGAAGGTCACCCAGATAAAATTGCTGATCAAATTTCTGATGCCGTATTAGACGAAGTTTTACGTAATGATCCTAAGGGTCGGGTCGCATGTGAAACTTTATTAGCGACAGGGTTGGTATTAGTTGCTGGTGAAATTACCACCAATGCCCAAATCGATTATGTAAAAATCGCACGCGATACCGTAGAAAAAGTTGGTTATACTCGTGCTAAGTATGGATTTGATGCCCATACTTGTTCAGTTATTACTGCAATGAATCGTCAATCTCCTGATATTGCTCAAGGTGTAGACACAGGTGGTGCAGGTGATCAAGGTTTGATGTTTGGTTTTGCTTGTAATGAAACCCAAGAACTTATGCCAATGCCTATTATGTTGGCACATAGACTTACTAAAAGACTTTCGGTTGTACGTAAAGAAGGTTTGTTGGATTACTTACGCCCAGATGGTAAATCACAAGTAACCATTCAATATCAAAATGGTAAGCCTGTTAGAGTCGAAACCGTGGTTGTTTCTACGCAACATAGTGATAGCGTGGCAACTGAAACTTTGCGTGCTGATATTACTGAGCATGTGATTAAACCTGTAATTAATGAAGTATCACCAGAGATGATGGATAGTGCTACTAAGCTGCTAATTAATCCTACAGGGCGATTTGTTATAGGTGGGCCACAAGGAGATACTGGTTTAACAGGGCGTAAGATAATTGTTGATACTTATGGGGGTTATGCTCCTCATGGTGGTGGTGCTTTTTCTGGTAAAGATCCAACAAAAGTAGACCGTTCAGCTACTTATATGGCTCGCTATATTGCTAAAAATATAGTTGCCGCAGGACTTGCTGAAAAATGCCAAGTTCAACTTGCCTATGCAATTGGTGTTGCTGAACCTGTTTCAGTTTATGTTGAAACCTTTGGTACTGCTAAGATTGATGAAGATATGTTTCCAGAGCTAGTTCGTTCTCATTTCCACCTTACCCCAAAAGGAATTATTGAATCACTAAACTTGCAACGCCCAATTTATCAACAAACTGCTGCTTATGGGCACTTTGGCCGTAATGAACCAGGGTTTACTTGGGAACAAGCTGATAAGGCTGAAGCACTACGCAAAGATGCCAGGTTATAAATAAAATATTAGTCAATCCTCAGCACTATGAAACATCATAGTGCTCTATTTTTAAGGAGAAGTTTAATGAGTAGTACCACAGTTCCTAATTGTGATGTTGCAGATATAAATTTAGCCCCACAAGGCAAAACACGGATTGAATGGGCAGCAAGAGAAATGCCTGTGCTTGATTTAATTATGAAAAGATTTGCCGAAGAACGCCCTCTAGAGGGTATTCGCCTAGTGGCGTGTTGTCATGTTACTACAGAAACCGCTAATTTAGCTCGTGCTCTAAAGGCAGGCGGCGCAGATGCAGTACTTATTGCGTCTAACCCTCTTTCTACACAAGATGATGTTGCTGCTGCATTAGTAGCTGAATATGGTATTCCAGTTTTTGCTAAAAAAGGCGAAGACGTTGACACCTACAATCGCCACGTCCGCATCGCTCTAGATCATCGCCCACAAATTATTGTTGATGATGGCTGTGATGTTGTTGCTACCTTAATAAAAGAACGTAAAGAGCAACTTTCAGAATTGATTGGTACTACAGAAGAAACTACTACAGGGATACAGAGACTTAGAGCGATGATTAAGAGCGGTGTAGTTGGTTTTCCTGTTATTGGTGTTAATGATGCTGAAACCAAACATTTCTTTGATAATCGCTATGGAACAGGCCAATCTACTTTAGATGGCGTAGTTCGTGCTACCAATATTTTACTTGCTGGTAGGGTTATTGTAGTAGTTGGTTATGGTTGGTGTGGTAAAGGTGTTGCAATGCGTGGGCGTGGTATGGGTGCTAATGTGATTGTTACAGAAGTTGACCCAATTAAAGCTGTAGAAGCAGTAATGGACGGCTTTAGAGTAATGCCAATTTCCCAGGCTGCTTCAGTAGGTGATATTTTTATTACTGTTACAGGAAATCGTCATGTTATTGACGTGTCACACTTTGAAAAAATGAAAGATGGTGCGATGGTCTGTAATTCAGGGCACTTTGACCTAGAGCTTAACCTAACTGGACTTGCTGAGATTTCTAAAGATCGTCGTCCACTGCGACGTTTTGTAGAAGAGTATGAGCTTAAGAGTAATGGTCATCGCATTGTAGTCTTAGGCGAAGGCCGATTGATTAATCTAGCTGCTGCTGAAGGCCATCCTGCTTCAGTTATGGATATGAGTTTTGCTAATCAAGCTCTTTCAGTAGAATACTTAATCAAAAACAAAGGTGTATTACCAGCAGGGCTACATAATTTACCTAAAGAAGTAGATTTAGAAATTGCTAGCTTAAAACTTGATGCAATGGGAATAAAGCTTGATACTTTAAGTCCAGAAATGCTTGAGTATATTAATAGTTGGGAACATGGAACTTAAAAGCAAGTAGGTTTAATTTTGTAGATAAGAAATTTTAATAGTCCTATAGCCCTAATGTTTTAATTAGCATTAGGGCTGTTTTGATTTTGTTTATTTTGTTTTTCTTGGTCAGATTTTCTTTGTAGTTCAATTATTTCATCTACAGGAGCCACTACAACTTTTCCATCTATTGAAACAGCAATAGGGTTGCCAAGAAATCTATGCATCATAATTGCTTCATGCACTGCTTTTTGCATAGCTACTTGAATTTCCTCAGCTTTTTCTGTCACAGTAACATTTTTCATAATTTTGCCTCACAAAATTGCTTCCATAACTCAGGTTGTGGAAGTTCTAAAACTTTTTCTAACTTGCCTTTGGCCATTAGTACAGGATTAGCATAAATTGAATTATTGTCAACTGTCCAATTATCTGCTATTTTTTTGTATAGGTCAAAAAAGTTTTGTATTCCTTTTTTGTAGCGCCTATGAATAGTAGTTTCAGGAATATTATGACCTCCAGATGCTACTCGCTCTTTAACACGTTGGACGGCCAAGTTAGGGCTATTTAACCATAAAAAAACTAGTTGACAATGATACCCCTTTTGTTTTTGTTGTTGTACCCATTGTGCATAGCTACGACTAGATAATGTGGTTTCAAATGCAAAATCGGCTTGTTTTTCTGCCAAGTGATGTAACCATTTTAATGTTATGCGGCCTGCTTCAAGTGCTACATTTTCAGGATGAAAAGCTGATAATCCTGCGGCTATAGTGTCAGCGTTAACATAAGTTGTCATTTCTAAAATATCTCTTAGTAAAGCCTTTGCAGTAGTGCTTTTTCCTGCACCATTTGGGCCTGAAATTATGACAATTTGTGGAGGTTGTTTAGCAGTTTCTAACATATTTTATTTATACCTTTTTCTCGTTATCATTTTGTATATTTACATTACTTCTCGAGTTTTACCAATTGAGGAAAAGTAAATAGAAAAAAATAGAGGTTCTTGGGATAGTTGGAGAATGAAAAAATCAGACCAAATAAACCGAGAACCAAAAACAGAAGCAGTATAT
>JAHFUF010000256.1 GCA_023265235.1 Blastocatellia bacterium | reverse complement strand
CTGGCCCGCAAGCAGGATTCTCAGAAATTGTTTTACCAGCTCTACAACCAGGATCTTCTATTATGCCTGGGAAAATCAACCCTGTAATTTCAGAAGCTACTATTATGGCTTGCGCGCACATAATTGGTAATGATGCTGCAATTACTTTGGGGGGACAATGGGGTAATTTTGAGCTTAATGTTATGCTTCCTGTAATTGCCTATAACTTGTTACAGTCAATTACTGTGTTAGGCAATGTGTCGCGAGTGCTAGCAGATAAAGCGGTAGCGGGTTTTACTGTAAATCGAGCTAATATTGCTAACCTATTAGAAAAGAATCCAGCTATGGTAACAGCCTTAAACCCAGTAATTGGCTATGATTTAGCAGCTAAGATTGCTAAGCGTGCTTATGCAGAAAATCGCAGAGTTCGTGAAGTTGCTCAAGAAATGACTGAGCTTAGCGCGGAAGAATTGGCTAAGCTACTTGATCCAAGGGAGTTAACCGAAGGGGGTATCAAAGGCGGTGGTACTGGCGGTTAATAATATTCTTAATCTTTATTTGTAGGGGCAAACCTATCTGTTTGGCCTATCTTCATAAAAACAATAGGACTAAATTTTTTTGAGGTAAAAACATGCGAGGTTTAATTAGCTTTTTTTTAATTTTATTTTTTAGTGTCGTAGTAACTGCTCAAAATAGTTTTTCTGGCCGTTGGTATGCTACTTTGCAAGCTCCAGCTGGAGAAATGCCATTTGAATTAACTTTCAAAAAAATAGCTAAGAAGTATAGTGGTGAGCTTTGGGATGGACACCACAGAGTTAAACTCCAGGACTTTAAGCTTGAAGATACTCGGCTGTCTTTTGGTATTGATGATGCAAGAGTTAGGTTTGAGGTTGAAAGACAAAACGGTGATTTAATTGGTAGCTGGACTCGTGGTGGTACTTCTGTCACAAAACTAGCTGTTGTTGCAAAAAAAACGCCTCCTCAAATTAGTAACTCTACTGGTAAAGAACTAAGAATGTTTACTGGCGAATGGTATTGTATAGACAAAAACGAAAGTGGCAAAGAAACACCAGTTACTTTAATAATCCGTACTAAGAAAAATGGTGCGATTGAAGGCACAGGAATTGATCCTACAGGTGATTTTGGTGTTATGGTAGGGCATTTCCAGGCTGATAAACTAATTCTAAGTCGTTTTGATGGACAATCGCTTTCCTTAGTAGTGGCAAAGCTTGATGGGGAAAGGTTGGAAGCTGCTGTGAGTACTAGCCCTAGGTCACAATTTACTATTTCTGGTGCAAGGAAAGGGGTTACTCTACCTGATCCTACCAAAGTCGCAAAAATAAACCCTGGATTACAATTTAGTTTTAATGATCTTCAAGGTAAAACAATTAATTTTCCTAGCGAAGAGTTTAAGGGCAAAGTTGTAATTGTTAATGTAATGGGAACTTGGTGCCATAATTGCCATGACGAAACCCCTTTTCTAGTTGAGCTTTATGAGAAATATCATTCAAAAGGTTTAGAAATTGTAAGCCTTTGTTTTGAAGCCCAAGAAACAGAAGAACAAGACTTAAAAGCAATTGCTCGATATAAAAGTAGCCGCAAAATTCCTTATACAATGCTTTATGCTGGAAAATTGGAAGATGGAGCACCAGCAAAGAAAATTACAGGAATAGAAAATTTTGGTGGTTATCCTACTAATATTTTTGTTGCTCGTGATGGAAAAATAGAAGCTACTCATACAGGTTTTTGGGGCCCTGCTACAGGAGAAAAAAACACTCAAATTAAAAAAGAATTTGAGGACACTCTCACCCAACTTTTAAGCAAATAAGTCTTACTTCGGTAATGTTTCAAGATCTAAGATCCAAGATCCAAGAATGCTGATGTGTTTGTGAGATTTTAGGTTTATTCATAATCTAAAACAATAAAAACCTGAAACATTACCGACTTTTAAGCTTGCAGATCATTTGATAAAAAATAGATTAACTTTTGCTTGGAAATATAACAAAATAAGACACTTTTAGTAAAAAATAGTTGATAATTTTCTTTAACCAAAAGCCTTTAACTAAATGTTAATAGGTAGGTTACTAAAAATAGCCTAAGTAAGCTAAAAATAAAGAGCTTGCCAAAATTTTTTTAATCTGAATAATTAAGTGAGTGTAAGCCTAGCAAAAAAATCATACCTTAAAAAAATAGAGTAAAAACTAAGTAAGGAGTAACTTTTGTTCATGAAACAACAGGGTAAAAGTCTGAGTTACTATTTAGCTAGTGCTATAGGATTCGCTATTGGTTTTGCTGGTATTATTTCTCCTTTTGCTTATTATGAGGTAGTAAAAGCAAATGATGTTATTTACCAAAACCACCAAAATTCTCATAAGTTTCTTCTTCCTAATAGTTTAAGCTTGATGTCAGCAGTAGTTAAACTACCTGCAAGAGAAGAGAAAATACCTATTCCAAGCCAAAATATTGCTAACAGTATTGCAGTAGAAAATAAGCTGTCAGAGCTAAAAGTAATAGATAGTCCTGAATCTTTGCCAAAACCAGATGTAAAACTGGAGTTAGGTAAAAAATTAATAGGTAAAGAATTAATAGAAAAAGAGTTAGTGGAAGAGTCTCCTAGAGATGTTAGTCGGTTTGCCAATCGTCTGCGTGGTGGTAAAAAAGTTAAAATGGTAGCAACAGCCTATTGCTTAAATGGGCGCACTTCTTCGGGGGTTTTTAGTAAGTATGGCATTATTGCTGCTGACTCTAATTACTTACCAATTGGCTCAATTGTACGCATAGGAGGCGGGGAATATACTGGTCTTTATAGTGTTTTAGACACTGGGGGAAAGATTAAAGGAAGAAAAATAGATATTTATCTTGCATCTGGTAGAGAAGCTGCTCAGTTTGGCCGCCGAGATGTAACCATAGAAGTATTACGTTATGGATGGAACCCTCAAATTTGTAACGATAAAGTTTTAGAGCAACAAAAGACTTTTAATGTATCGATTAGATAATGTGGCGTTAGCCTTTTATAAATAACCTCGAGTTTGAGGCCAAGCAACCTGTTTGGCCTCTTTTGTTTTAACGATTATTTCTTAATAATTCTGCTTTTAAGCTTTCAAAGCCGCGTGCCATTGCCCAATGATGGTTCCAGGAGAAAATTGGTTTGGCAATAAATGAAAAATAACGTAGCAAAGGCTTTTCCGCTAAGATATGCCAATCAAATTGGACTTTTGTTAAAGTTCCTGTTTGAGAAAGTGTCCAAACCCCAGTGCCAACAAAATCACCTGTAGCTTTGATTTCCATATGGTTAGGTGCACGTAGCGAAATAACTTCCGCCGTCCAATATAGTGTGTAAGGAAGCCAGCCTTTGGTTTGAAAATGAATTTTATCTCCAATACGATCTGGACGCCCTGTTTTTTCTGCTTTTGCTGATAGATAAACCTGTGGCCACCAACGAGGCAGGTCAGACCCGTTTTCTATAAGCTTAAAAACTTCTTCAATAGAAGCATTAAATTCCCATTTGGTGACAAAGTTATATTGGTTGGTTGACATTAAAGAAAATTAATTAATAGGAGCTTTATAGTAAGTAGTGTGTAAGCCAAAAAGTATTCCACGTACTTGATCAACTAAAGCCCTAAGTTCATAAAAAGTGGTTTGATCAGGAAAGTCCTTGTTTTCCAATCCTTTTTGAGTAAGTGTTAGTAAGGTATTAAGGTCTTTAATATTTTCTAATAATTCTTGAAAAAGATTGTCTACACCTAGATGAATGTCTCCTGATTTTATAGTGTCAGACACATTGCTTGAATTTGTCTCTATTTGGCCTGTAGTAAAATGACGAGAAATGGATGAGGAAAGACCAACAGGTTTACCTGGCTCAGACGTAAGCAGTAGTGCTGCTTCTAGATCATTTTCAGAGGCTTCCATAAAAACCTTTTGTAATTCTTTTTCTGTTACAGCTTTTATTGCTGCTTCTAGTTCTTCTGCTAATTCTTTTACTGTTTGAGGACGATCAGCGGATTTTTTAGAAAGAGCATGCATTACTACACCATTTACTATTGCAGGAAGCTCGGCTTTGATTTGGTAAATGGGCTTAGGTTTTTCAGAAATATGTTTCATTACAATAATACTAGCTTTTTTACCATCAAAAGGTAATACTCCTGTTAACATACGATAAATGATGATACCTAAAGAATATATATCAGAGCGTGTATCAACATCAGACCCACCACATTGTTCAGGAGACATATAAAAGGGCGTTGCAACTACAAAACCTGCTTGAGTTAGTCGGCTAACCTCTTCTTCATCTTCTACATTACCTAAATACCTTGCAATACCAAAGTCTACTAGTTTAACTATTTCTTGGTCTTCATCTTTATGGAAAAAAATGTTATCTGGTTTAAGGTCACGATGAACAATTTGATGATCGTGTGCTACTTTTAATGCTTCACAAATTTGTTGAATAATTTTATTAGTTTCTTGGAGGGAAAAAGCTCCATGGCTTACTAATTTTTCTTCTAAAGTCATACCTTGGAGTAATTCCATTACAACATAAACACTATTAGCTTCAACATTGTTTAATTTGATATCGCCAATACTGCTTTTAGGTAGAATAAATGTAGTAGTACCAAAGTCCATAATAGCAATAGCATTAGTATGACGTATTTTCATAGTCATTAGTGCTTCGCGGCGAAAACGCTCTACAGCTTTTGGGTCATTGGCTAAATGAGGATGGATAATTTTTATTGCCACAGGTGTATTTAGCTGAATATGAGCAGCTTTATAGACCATACCTGTGCCACCACGGGCAATTTTAGACTCAATACGGTATTTATTATCTATTACTAAACCTATACAAGGATCTTCTGGCTCAGAAAGGACTAACTTTTGACCGTCAAAAACACAAAAGCTATTAGAATCTTCATAGGCTCGTTTACATTCTATACATTGCTTCATCTTGTAAATAAATTAAACTAAGCCCTAGGGGGCACTTATATTTATTATAGGGTCATTGAATTGATTAGACTAAAATTTTTTATATTGATGAAATGGCTGATTATATTCCTAAAAACAATACCATCAAAGAGTTACTAGTAAAGAAGCTATAAAAGATTCTAGCTGATTAGCCTTATAATCCTGGTTAAAAATACTAGGTTTTTCGCTTTTCATATCATAAGGGCTTTCTATTTCACGTACACAAAAATCACTAGAATTATTTTCATTAATAAAGATCTTAAAATTTGTAGCATTTTGAATATAGACTATGTTATACCAAACGCTTTCTTTACGCAGTAAAATAATTTTAGCACGGCCTGTCAGCAGCCTACGTATTGTAACATCAAATAAACGAAAACTTTCGTTTGTATAATCTGTTGCTATGATACTATCTTCATATTCGCAACTTAGATCTGTATTAAGAAAAATATAAAAAGCTAACAAATTATTAGTCTGATAAGAACCACTAAAGCTACTAGGTTTTTCTTTACTAATATGAGAAACAGTAATAATTTCTCTTATAAAAAATTCAGTAGCATTATTTTCATGCGCAAAGAGTCGAAATAACCTATTGTCTTTGCTAAAGACTAAGTTATACCAACAAGCGTCTTTTTTTAATAGTATAACTTCTGCACGCCCTACCATAGCTTGACGAATATTAATATTTAATAAACCATAAGTGCTGTTATATCTAGCATATTCAGGTATTAGGTTTTCCTCAGAAAACTTAGTAGTTTGAATAGCTTTTATTGCTTGAGTAGGTGCAGTTGATACTACTAGGTTTGCTCCTGATTCTAAGGATTCAATAAATTTTTCTATTGTTGGAGTACGTTCTTCACGGTTACGAGTTAGAGCAGCCATTATTGCTGTTTCTACGTCTTTAGGTAACACTACGCTGGGATTTACAAGGCTAGGTGGTTGAGGGTTATGCATTAACCGGCTAATCATAGTAGTGCGAGAGCTTTCTACAGGAAATGGCAATGCTCCTACTAGCATTTGATAAACAATTAAGGCAAAGCTATAAACATCTGAGCGTATATCTAATTTATCGCCACTAACTTGTTCAGGGGACATATAAGCAGGAGTTCCCATAACCAAGCCAGCTTTGGTTAGATCTTGTTCTTCATTAAAAAACTTAGCAATTCCAAAGTCTAGTACTTCTACCCAGTCTTGACCATTTCTATTGGAAATCATTATATTGTCTGGTTTTAGATCGCGATGAATAATTTTTTGACTATGAGCATCAGCTAAAGCAGCACCAGCTTGTTTGCAAATCTCAACAACCCTAGACAAAGGCATTTGTCCATTGCGACGCAATATGCTTGAAATTGTTTCCCCATCAACAAATTCCATAACTAGATAAAACATTCCATCTGTAGTTTTACCAAAATCATAGACTCCAATTGCATGAGGGTCTTTTAATAAACCAGATAATTTAGCTTCATATTCAAACCGCTCTAGTACTTCAACATTTTGTGATAGGTCAGGAGGAACTACTTTAATAGCACAAAGCCGCCCCATTCTAACATGCTCAGCTTTATAGACTGCTCCCATACCACCTTGGCCTAGCTTACTTAGGACTTTAAATTTAGCATCTAGCCAAGTTCCTATTAGTGAATCTGCTGAATTTGTATTGCTCTTAGAAAGAGGGTTTAAGCGGCTACCATCTTGGCCACAAAAAGTAGCATTATCATTAAATTGTGTTTGGCATTGCGGACAAACCTTCATAATAAAAAGTCTTTTACACCATCAAGAGCTAGATTAAATTTATGCGATCTTAGAAAGAGAAGTTTTTTCTCGATGTTTTAATGCTTCTAAAAGGAAGTTCTCAAAAATAATACGACCATCACGGCTATCATTACGATGTTCCCAACGAGTAGGTAATTTATTCCAATCTTCAAAAGACTTTTCTAAATGGTATTGAACTGTGTAGATAAGCTGATCCTCTGTTCGATAAGCCATCATTTGATAAGGGCACAAATAGCTTTTGGCTAAATTAACAAAACCTTCTGGGATTCTATCTATCATTAACCCATGATTTTGCCAAACACGTAGGACATGTTGATGGCTTCCTGCTTGCCAAAAACGCGAATTAGTATCATCTAGACCCTTAAATATAGGGTCACTAGGCTTAGTGACTCTTACATAATGATATTCATATTCTCGAATACGGCCACTGCGTTTTTCCCTAGGATCTATTCCATCAAGAGTGACAA
>JAHFUF010000255.1 GCA_023265235.1 Blastocatellia bacterium | reverse complement strand
TATTTGTGTCTTTCCCAATTACACTCAATCCAAGTTTACCAGAAGAAAGTAGGTTTCCTGTTTTAGTATTTAATTTATTAGTATTAACTGGGATATGTTGCACTAACTCATTGATAAAAAATGGGATCCCAATAGCTTCCTCTGCAATTATGCTAGCAAAGGTTGATAAAATGTTTTGATTTTCTCCTAGTAAACTTAATGCTAATTGTCGAGATTCTTCGTCTGATAATTTATCTACTTCTATTGGCCAAGAATTTATAGATTGGTCTGTTTGAAGGGCTGAAAGAGACTGTAAAAACACAGAGTTTCCTCTTTCTTCACTACGATAAGTAGCAATTAGTAAAATTGCTGGTGGGTTTGGTGGTGAAAAAACCTCTTGTAACAAAGCAGCACTATCCTTATCGCCCCACTGTAAGTCATCAATAGATATAACAATAGGGTTTTTCTTAGCCAGTGTGACTAGTAATTCACGTAAAGCAGTAAAAGCACGACGGCGTAATTCTTGATTATCAGGAATATCTAAAACAGGTTTATGTGCATATTGAGAAGTTACAGATTTTAATACAGGGAAAAGCCGTGTTAAGGCTAGGAAACCCTCTGGTAGTAGTTTTATTAGTTGAAATTCTGGTAAATGTTTTAAGTATTGGGCTAGTGAATCTATGAGGCTGTCAAATACTTTATAAGGCATTGATTCTTGTTCATAACAACGTCCAGAAAAGGTCAACGCTGTTGAATACTTTTGGCGAAGCTGTGCCAAAAAATGTTTTACTAGGGAAGTTTTTCCTATACCAGAAATACCAGAAATATAAGCAATATTAGCTCTACCAGTCTTAGTATCGAGAAAGGCTTGCTCTAAGGTTACTAGCAGGTTTTCGCGGCCAACAAAAATTGCTTTTTTTGTTGGAATATACCCAGATAATCCTGAAATAGGTTTGTTTTGTAGCCAAAGCAAAACCTCTTCGCCATGTGGACGGGTGGTTGGATCTCTTCTTAAAAGTTCCATGCATAGCTCAGATAGATCTGGTGGTACATTCTCGGCTATTTTATCAGGGGCAATTGGATCCAAGACTTGTTTTTTACTTAACACATCAAAAAGTTTACCAAAAAAAGGTAGCTTTCCTGTTAAAGCTTGATAAAGTATTACTCCAAAACTATACCAATCGCTTGCAGGCGTTATTGGTTGACCAGCCGCTTGTTCAGGAGACATATGTGTAGGTGTACCTACTAGATCTACTTCCAGGTTTTCGACTGAATGTTCTATTACTAATCCAAAATCTAAAATAACTACTCGACCACTACTAGTCACAAGTACATTGGATGGTTTTAAGTCTCTGTGCAATTTACCTGCTTTATGTAGGGCATAAACCCCCTCTGCTAGCTGGCGTAAAGCTGCTCTTAGTCGAATTATTAGCGGAGGACTAAAGGGTTGTTTATCAGTTAAACTACTAGAAGTTGTTTTTAACTCTTCTGGTAAAGTGGGAATTACAATATTACTAGAGGTTGCAGTTACTGTAGGAGTATCTCCAGTAGTCTGTCTTATAGTTTTATGAGTTGATAAAGAACGATTAAGGGTTTCTTTTTTGCCATAGACATGATCAATAAAATTTACACCTTCTACTAACTCCATAGTAAAAAACCATTTATCGTCGTCAAAAATTAATTCATAGAGAGTAACTAAATTAGGGTGAATAACATCTGCCAAAGCACGAAACTCTTGCTTAAAGCGATAAAGAGCTTCTGTGTTTTGCTGATAAATAGAATTGCGTAATTTTTTTAGAGCTATAACACTATTATTCTCTCTGTCATAAACTTGATAAACCAATCCAAAAGTGCCTGTTCCTAGTTGGCATTGTACTAAAAATCTTTCTGTCCCTGAAAATTCTTCTAATTGTGGTTGTAACATTGATTGAGTATATCTCCTAGCGAAAATAAATTTTAGGCTTAGAAAATAAATAGGTTTTGTAGCCCTCAATATAACACACAAACAAGGCTAAAAAACTAATAGTCGAGGAACAAAACTTACCGTTTAAGTGTCAAAGCTAGTAAAATTCTTAGAAATAAAATCTAAAACCTAAATTGTACTTTACATACATATGAGTATTTTTTCAGAGGCTTTACAATTAGAAGAAATGAGTTGGCGTAAGAGGTTAAAAATGATTTTTTTAGTTGTTCTTGGGCTAGTTATAGTATTGGGTTTAATAATTTGGTTTTGGGTAACTCAACCAGTATTTTCTCTAGAGTCTGATAACCAGGATTTGTTGGTTAATGAAGAAAAGCTAAAGCTACATGTTAAAACTCTCTCAGAGACTTTTTCTCCAAGAAATGAAGGCAATCCAGAAAACCTAGATAAAGTTGCCGCCTACATTAAACAAGAATTTACACAAGCAAATGGTATTGTTTCAGAACAGCCTTACAAAGTAGCAGGAAAGCTCTATAAAAACATAATTGCTCAGTTTGGGCCAGACACAGAAGAACGAATTGTTATTGGTGCACATTATGATTCTGCTGGCCCGTTACCAGCCGCAGATGATAATGCTAGTGGGGTAGCAGGCATTATTGAGTTAGCTTATTTGTTAGGCAAAGCAATGCTACCAATAAAAGTTGAGCTAGTTGCTTTTACTCTAGAAGAACCGCCTTATTTTGAAACCGCTTATATGGGTAGCGCAATACATGCTAATTCACTAAAAGAACAAAATATAAAAGTTCGTTTAATGATTTCTGTTGAAATGATAGGGTATTTTTCAGACCTACCTAATAGCCAAAGTTTTCCAGTATTTTTGCTTAATCTAGTTTATCCTACTACAGGAAATTTTATTACTGTAGTAGGTAATCTAGAGAACGGTTTAACCGCACGTCGTGTAAAAAAAGCTATGCAAAAAGCTACTATATTGCCAGTTTGCTCAATCAATGCCCCAAGAAGTATTCCAGGAATAGATTTTTCTGATCACTTAAATTACTGGAACCTTGGCTATAATGCTTTAATGGTGAGCGATACAGCCTTTTATCGAAATAAAAACTATCATACTCGTTATGATACTCCTGAAAAATTAGACTATAAAAGAATGGCTATGGTAGTTAAGGATCTATACCAGGTCATATTAGAAATAGGTAAATGATCCTAATCATCTAAAAAAGCTGTTACTTTCATATATGCCAAGAATGGCATACCAACCCCAAATATCATAAATCATAAAAATCCAAATAATAATAAACTCTATAAGGTATTTGTTTTCAATTATTAGCGTAAAATTTGCAAAACCTTCTACTTTTATCTAACAAGTAACAAGCTTTGCAATAAAAAAACGTCTATTAGGATAATGAAGCAAAGAATAAAACTTCTCTAAGAATAAAGATCGAGTTTATTAACCAAACACCTATAAACAACTGTAATGGATAAACTTTAATAAAATTAACTATTACTGTATTGATAAATTAATAACTAGACTTACGCCAGATTGCAGTATTAGTCAAGATTGGCAACAATTTCTTAGCAGAATTTACCTTTGTTTAAGTCGTCTCGCGATTATTAGTGTGAAAGGAAAATAAAATCATGGCAGCAACAAATAGCGCATTTAAAAAAATGAAAGTAAGCGAAGCCCAAAGAGCTAACATAGATACTAAATTGGTAGTAAAAGACGAAGAACTATTAGTATTTACAGAGAGTTGTCGAGACCTCTACGAAGCAGGAGTGCCAATTAACGAGATGATGAGGCAATTACAAAAAGCAATTCCTAACCAAAAGTTTGCTATTGGAATTGGATTAATGCTCGATGACTTAGAGAATGGCAAACTATTTAGTGAAGCAATGGGACGTTTTCCTAAGGTGTTTGGGAATGATTATCGCTCATTAATTCGCGCTGCTGAGCAGTCAGGCAAATGGACTCGTAAACGTGACCGATTTGGAGAAATGAAAGAAGGTATTTTAGATATGTTGATTAACTACCTAAAACGCCGTAAAGGTGCTCGCGATAGAGTCAAAGCAGGACTACTTTACCCTTCTTTTATTATCGTAGCCTTACTTATAACAATAGCAGTATTTGCATTCTTTATCTTGCCAACACTAAAAGAGTTGTTTCTTTCTATTAATCCAGAAATGTTAACAGGTTCAATTACTGGTCTTTTGTTTGGGGTAGGCGATTTTATTAATCAATATTGGTGGTTAGTCTTAATCATATCAACTGGTGGAATAGGTTTTCTTTGGAAGTATTGGAAGTCAGAAGCAGGTCAAAAACTCTGGACATACTATCAACTAAGAGCTAAAGGCATCGCTCCTGTTTTCGTTAACATGAATGTTGGGGAAATAATGTGGCTAATGGGTACGTTGTTTTCTGCTGGTTTAACCCCTCAAGAGTCTCTAGACATCCTAGCTAGTTCTGCTCGCAACTATGAGATAGCAAAGGCATTAGAACTTGCAAAAGAATACTTATACCAAGGTATTCCTTTTTGCGATGCTCTGAAAAAAGCTCACTGGGTATTTGATGGACAAACTTATATGGTGCTCTCTAGTGCTCAGAAAAGCGGTCGCTTAGGCACTACGCTACAAAACTATGCTGAGCAATTATTTGAAAAAGTTGATCAAGGAGTAGATAGTTTTATCAAAATGCTTGAACCAGCAATTCTATGCCTTGCAGGGTTAGTAGTAGGGTTACTAGTCATTGGATTTTATGGCGGATTTAGTAATGCCATAACCAAAATTAATCGATTTTAACGCTAAATTAAATATAGGACTGTAAATATATGAAAGGCTACACGCTAATAGAACTAATCATAGGAATATTAATTACGATAATAGCTTTGGGTGTTGTAACAGCAAGTGTAGGGGCAGGATTAGCCAATCTACAACCAGATCAAGTTATTGCGCAAATAACTTCCAACCTCTCAGAAACAAAACGTGCTGCATTAAGTGGCATAGTAGACATTCACAAACGTACTTTTAATCTAGAAAGTGCTATTAAAGTCTCAAGCCAAAATGTTTTAATCACTAGTGAACCAATCAGTAGCCAAAGCCAGCAAAACCAATGTAATAGCGGTTTATGTACATCGGAGCAATTAGTAATGTGTGTTTCAGGGCAACCATTTTGTTTTACTCCATCTAGTACTTTTATCTTTGAACGGTTTTCTGGTAAAACAACGGAATCTCACGTAATCTTTGTGCTAAGTGCTAACCGTAAACTAGCTGTGTTGATAAATGATTCTGGAGATTATGCCATCGCAGAATTACTTGATGGTCAATGGCGTTCTCGTACAGACCTACAAAAGCTTTATGCCCCTAAACCACCTATTAGGAAGAGTGAAGAAATTACATCTAATAAATAGCTATAAGCTTGATAATTTATTTGACTAGATCAGGAGGTAAGTATGCTTAATATAAAAAGAAACAAAGGGTTTTCCCTAATAGAATACATTATTGCATTTGTTCTTATAGGGGCTGTTATGGCAACACTATTTAGTATAACGGTTGGTGGGCTAAAAAATGGGAGGTTTGTCCAAAAACTTGCTGACGTGAAAGTATTAGCATCACAAAAAGCCACAGACTTGTTTAACGATATTCCTAATCAATTAAAAAACATTCCTAGAGGACAAACTATAGGTGGTTCAATAGATCCTAATGCTCCAGCAATAGGTTATTTCGATTTACTCAATGAGTCTGGTTGTGTTGTAAGCAGAAGCATTCTTCCTCCAGGTGGAGGAGGTAAAGGTGACCTTCCAGGTGGAGATGGCAAAGGTGATCCTCCAGGCGGTGGCAAAGGTGACCCTCCTGATGGGCCGCCCAAAGGCGGGACTAAAGGCGTAATAGACAGTAATAACTCTGCTAGCAATGTCCCTAAAGGTGGAATAGGAGGTGGCCCAATTGGTGGCCCAGGAAATGGTGAACCTATTGATATCCCTGACCCGAATGCTATTGATTGTTCAAATGCAACCATAGCAGAACCAACTAACTCAACTATAGCTAAATATCGTCGTCAATGGTTAATAGCTAAAGATAAACCAAACACTGGTGATACAACTGTTTATGTTGTAATCGTTTACCAAGACACCAATGTTTTAGCTCGTTCTATGTCATTAATCAAAGTTGATGGCACTTCTATCAAATAATTGAATATATTAGGAGTTGTTATGCAAAAACATAATATAAAAACACAGGTAGGCTTTACTTTATTAGAAATAGTAGTGCTATTAACGTTAGGTGCAATAATACTAACAACAACCGCTAGCCTATATATGCAAATACTAAAAACCAACGCTCGCCAACAAAGAGTAATCTCAATAGAGCGTTCCTTACTAAATACACAATTATCATTAAAACAGTCATTAACAACATTACCTGGTAGGGGTTTAGGCACATTCTCAGAAGGGTTTTCTACACCACAACTACCTTCAGTTGGCATGTTACCTAATGATAAAGGGCAGCTTACTCCAGTACGCTTAGGAATAGTTACGCCATTCAAGGTAAATGGACAAGATGCTTTTACAGTTGTGTATGCAGATACCAACTTTCCCCGTTTAGAACTAGGAGGAACAACAGGCAAAAAAGGGGGTAGTGAGGGAACTGCAAAAATAATTTTGCCAATAAAAGCAGTACAAAAGTTTATAAAACCTCCAACAATTGGTGGAGGAACAATTGATCCTGATGAAAAACTTGTTGCAGGTGAGAAGAAAGATGATTTTTCTACACCAAAAGAAGCTAAAGGAACGCCTAGCCCTATACCAGTAGCCAGTCCTAGTCCTACTCCTCCAATAAAAGGTGGAGGGACAGTGGGAGGCAACGGAACACCAGTTCCTCCTGCTATTCCACCTACACAAACTTTATCAGGGTTACCATTTATTGTTGATAAATCTATGTTTAACATAGGAGATGTTTTTTTACTGGTAGGAACACCTGTCCCTACAGGAACTGAGTATAATCTCAAAGAGCAATTTATTTCAGACTCTCGCTTAGTAAAAATCACAAAAATCACCCAATCACCCATGCTAGTAAAACCAGGCGAGAACACCACGGTGTTTTTAGAATTGACTTATGATCTTTGTAATAGCGGCCCTTGTGGAGGGAAATTTCCTGGCCTAACTAATGTACCTAACGCGCCTCCTTCGGTTGGAGCAGGCGGTTTATTAGTACCAATTAAAATTGCTAATTTTTATATGAAAAATGACCAGTTTGGTAGCCGTTTGGTGAGAAAT
>JAHFUF010000254.1 GCA_023265235.1 Blastocatellia bacterium | reverse complement strand
ATATCTGCGGGGCAATTAATCTTAGGTGCTTCATTATCAACTACCATAATATTAAAACTACATTGTCCAACAGTTTGCGTCGAGAAGGATGCTGTAACTGTTACAGTTGTTGTTCCTATTGGAAAAAACGATCCTGAATCACGGGAAAAAGACAAGGTTGTACCTGTAGGACAACTACTGATGTTAGGTTGCGGAAAAATAACATTCGCTCCGCACAGATTTTTGTCTGTTGTGGCAATAATGTTTGCTGGACAAGTAAGACATTGTTGTTGTTGAATTGTTGCTCCAGAAGCATTTCTTGCACAAAAAACCAGCAGTAGCAACAATAAGAAAACTAAACACATAATAAAATGAATAGCATGTGATGATTTTTGATTAATTGAGTTAGGTAAAAAGTGTATATGTGTCATAGCTCCTCCTTATAAAATACAACAGGAATAGAAGAACGTTAACTAATGCAACATTTATGCCTTATACAGTGTCTGGGAAAATGAATTACCCTAAACTTTCCCTGAATTATTTTTAGATTAACTATAAATAAATCAATAGGTTAGACGCCAAGGTTTTTTTATAATAGCTTTTAAGTTTAGATCTTATGTTTTAATAAAGGTATGGTGCTAATTTATCCGCAGTTTGATAGAGAAATTTGACGGTTCTCCCGCAATCTCGCTGATGAAAAGTTAAATAAAGTCTTTGAAAAAAAAGACTTAACAAAATGGCACTAAAATTTTGCGTCATGACATAAGCATCTTTGAATACAATAGTTTATCAAAACCTTTCAGCGAGATTGCGGGAGAACCAAAGACTTAACAAAATGGCACTAAAATTTTGCGTCATGACATAAGCATCTTTGAATACAATAGTTTATCAAAACCTTTCAGCGAGATTGCGGGAGAACCAATTTGACTAAACTGTAATGATCAAAATTAAGAAGCAAAAATTTTATCTGGGCCATAATAACAAGCTTGGCTATTGTCAAACCAAACGCTATGTAACTGTAACCAATTGTCAATAAAGTAGTATTCGGTTTTACTAGCTTCTATATCTTCGCCAGCAATTTTTATCAACTTATGTTCTAAAGTTTGTCGCATTAGTTCATCAAAATGAACTATTAACAAATAAATTGAGCCATCAGGAGCAGTTAAAATTTCACTTAGTATAGGGAATTTTGGTGCTAGTCCAAGGTCTTCTACTGCTAGTATTTCACCAGTTGTATCAAGTCTCAAATGCCAAAGGTGTAACCCATTACTTTGTAATGATTTATAGCAACCATCATAAATCAAATGGACTTCATTTTTGCTTGTAATATGAATAGCAATTGAAGAGGGAAAACTTCCTGCTATATCTGTTCCAGACAAAGGATTAGCAAGAATAGAAAACTCTTTATTTTGATAACTAGCTAAATTTAATGGTCGAGATAAGTTTATAGCAACAGGTGGAACCCACGCAGTAGAAACTAATAAAAGCTTTCCTTCCATACTGATAGCCATTTTTAACGCACTATTTACCGGCTGAGAGTAGCTACCTAAAAACTCATTACCAATTGACCAACAATGAGCATAATAACGAGAGTAGCACTCGTTGTCTTGGTCATTTTTTAATAACCCTACCACTAAACCAAAAATTTGACCTTCGCGTAATGCTAGTATAGGAAAAGCAGGATGAAACAGTGTCGGTACAAGAGGTTGCCATTGTAAGGGTTGCTGGGTTTCTTCGCTAATAATTATATACTCAACATTTTGCATTATTGGCGCATCTTCAAGAGAGGTTTTACCACAGCGTAGAGCATGAATTGAAAGATTATCATCTACTAAGCAACAAATTTTACTACGTGTTAATTGTGGGTTGTAAAATTCTTTGTTACTAGTCATACCACGCAATTTATCAATCAAGTGTAATAGTTTTTCATAGTTATTGAGGCTCATATTTTGTTTCCTAAGTTATTATTCTGAAAAAACCTTGGCAGAAAAACTACTTTAGATAACTACTAGCTTGCGCAACTTTACGCAAAGGTTCTAGCCACTCTTCACCACCATTGTTTAATTGACAAAGCAAATTATTAGGATCATCACTAGTTGGAAAAGGGGTTTTATTACTAAAGATTTTAGCTAAAAGCTGGCTAAGTGTATTATCTACTGCCTTTGATGACAGGATAATTCCTTCGTTTTGCAAGTTATCTTTTTGCCCAGCCCAGTTTTTTAATACTACTAAGGCTTGACATTTTTCAACCTCATCACAAAGTAAAAGAGTTAAACTATCTTTTGAGCCATATTTATTTAAAAGACTAGTTAATTCTGTAGAGTAGTTTTTTCCTCCATCCCAGTTACCAAGGGAAAGTTTTTTGCTATTTATATCACAGGTTTTTTCTTTAATAATTTTGATCCTAATATCAATAATACGTTCTGTAGTCTCCAAGTAGAAAGCTAAAAGCTCTTGATAATCAGATGTTTGCCAACAGCTACCATTTACAGTCAATAAATTCAAAGGTAATAACTTTTTTGCAGCAATAGGGTGTAGTATTGGTGAAGGAGGATAAGAGGAAAAATAATTCTTCACTGAAGTAACAGCATTTCTTGCACTACGTTTGATTGAACTATTACTTTTCATTTCCCCATCCTAGAATTTGCCAAGCTTTAGCATCATAATTTTGTTTTACTACTTGCCAGTTTTGTTCTGTTGTATGTTGCCAAAGGCTATCAATACGCTCATTAGCAGCTATTCTTTCATCTTTAAGTAACCGTTTAATTAATGGATGCTCATCAAAGTTTGGTGCAGTAACAAACATTAGTACTACAAATGCAGCAAGCGAAACCTCACTACTTATTCCATAAGCACGAGCACGATTTATTCCATTAGCTACTAATGTCTTTATTTGGTTTTCTGGGATTTGAACAATAACAGTAAAGTTTTCTGGTAGTTGTACTGCTACTTGTCCATGATGCTCATATAAATATTCGACTAGCTTACGTAAAAAAGCTACTTCTGCTACAGTTTGAAATGCTTGCATTTGTTGGTTACGAATTTTTAGCATAGCTTTTAATACACTTTTTGAAATAACGTTTTATCCACCAATTATTACTGTTGGATAACCAGTTGAGATTACCCCTCCATGTGAAGTGATGTCGGTTATTCTTGCTGCTGGTTGAAAGCCTATTTGTACAGTAAAGGATCCTTTGATAATAGTACCACTACAACTAAGTAAATCTGTGACTCTAGCAGCAGGCATATAACCAATAAGCACTGTAGGCATTCCTGTTATAATCACTGCTCCGCCTATTACTGGACATACTTCAGCATCACTAATACGTGCGGAAAACATAATTTCTTCTCCTACTTCTAAAAGAACACATAACCTTGAAGAGGGCAAACACATAACCTTGAAAAGGGCGAACACATAGGTTCGCCCCTACTTTATGTTAAAAAAATTTTATCCTCTTTCAAATTTGAATCACTAATAGAAAAACACTTTGCTATTTGTTTATTTTCTGTTTCTGTAACAAAGCTTGTAATTTCACCAAAAAAATCTGCTAATTCTTGAGTGGTGCATGTGGGTAGAAATTGAGCTAAAACTCTAGGATCATAAAAACGAAAATGTAGCGGCTTACCTTGTTCATCACGTACATAAATTAATTTACGCAAGTGATTACGCATAGCAGAAATTTTAATTTCAGTTAAGGCAAAAACACCCCAATGTTTTCCCCAGCCTTCTAGTAAAACCCATTCTGTAAAAGGCGAATCAGCTAGTAAGCTTACTAAATAAGGTGCTACTTCAGCCATATCAGGCTCTAATTCACCAGCAAAAAGACAATAACATTCTGGTTGATACTCATCAAGTTTAGATAAAAGGTTAGGGATTGATGCCCCATCAAGAATAGTGTAAGCTTGGGTTTCCTCGTTAGGAAAGAGTGTTTGCGCCAATTTTGTTAGCATTTCTTCTGTTAGCATAATTAATCCTACCTACATTTCTACAAACGGCACACCATCAATAGCAGCTTTTTTCATTGCCAAAGCTCCTGGGCTATAGGTGCTAACCTGTCTAACTCGTTTAGGAGGTGGAAGCTCAGACATTTCTCCAGGTACTCCAGTGTCAGCTTCTTTTGGTTCCTTTGGTGTTGCTGGTTGGGCATCCATTGCAGGAATAGAGACACCTCCACTATTGATAAAAACCATTGTGCCACATATATAAATACCACTACTATCTATAGTTATAAAACCTCCACCCCCAACTAAACTAATACTACTGCTTTGTAGCGCGATATATGTTCCTGATTTAATATTTATTTCATTACCTGCTTGCAAATAAATATTTTGACCAGCTTTTTGACAGATATCCCCGCCAGCACTACGAGAAAAAGTCCCGCCTTCTTTCTCATTATGATCATATTTGATGGTAAGGTGTTTATCATTACCAATGGATTCTATCTGATCCCCTCCAACAATTAAGTGACTGTTACTTCCAATAGTCTCAAACAGGTCATTTTTTATTCGTATATCTTCATTTCGTTCACCATGAATAAAGATTTGTTCTTGGCCTTTTTTATCCTCAAATCGCAGTTCATTAAAACCTTCACCACCTTTAGAAGAGTAGCTTTTAGTCGTACTTTTTGTTTTTTCTGCTGGTAATTCATAGGGAGGCATAGAGTTACCATTATAAACCCGCCCTGTAATAATTGGGCGATCTGGATCACCTTCTAGAAAATCTACAATTACTTCTTGTCCAATACGAGGTAAAAACATTGCTCCCCAACGTTTCCCAGCCCAGTTTTGTGAAACACGAACCCAACACGAACTATGCTCATCATACTTTCCTTCTCTATCCCAATGAAATTGAACCTTTACACGACCATAATTATCAACATGAATTTCTTCGCCTTTTGGCCCAACTACCATTGCAGTTTGAGAACCATAAATTACTGGCGTAGAAGTTACTCTAGCAGAACGATAGGGTGAAGGATAAGGAATAGCTTGAAAATGGTTTCTATAGTCAAAACTCTCTATTGCATTAGACTCTGAACTTCGATAATTGCTACCTTGGTCTGCAATATGATTTATTGATGTAAGTATATATTCACTATTAAGATCTTTGCGGTAATGTTCTACTAGCTTAAAACGAGAGCCTGAAACAAACGCCTTGCTAGTGCTTGAACCAATAGCAATAATTCGAGCAGCATCTTCTTCTTCCATTCTAACACTAACACGGTCTTCGCCTTCGCTTCTCTTATAATACTTACCAGGATAATCATAAATCTCAAACCTTCGCTCATCCTTACCCCTAACATTAGCTGTAAGATCTAAAGTAGGTTGCTTAAAATCAAAATCATTTAGTTCATATTGACCAGGACGAATTTCTTGGCTAATACTCCATTCTGTAATTACCTCTTCTGGTCGTCGTTCACCACCTGATAGTTCATATTTAATTGTTGGTTGGTTTTTACACACCTTAAATTCATTGTAATGGTCAGCCAAAATTAGAGTATGTTTTTTTGCTTCATGTTCAAAGAAATAGAAAACTCCTTCTTCTTCCATCAAACGAGAAACAAAGTTAAAATCAGTTTCTCTATACTGAACACAATATTCACGAGGCTCAAATTTACGATGCAATCGGATCTTAAAATCAGCATATTCATTTTGCGAAATCCTTTTGATATGCTCATCCAAAATTTTTTGGATGATATCTGGTACAGTCATATTTTGGAAAATACGACAATTACTAGTACGTGTCAGCATCCAAATCCAAGGAACTAGTGTAGCGTGATAATAAGCAAATGTTGATGATGAGCCACCTTGAGAAAATGTGTTGATTAATCCATTTATATATTGTTCTGTTTTGTTGTCAGCCAAAATAATTTTAATAGTTGCTTGTTTACCAACAATAGAATCAAAAGTAATAGCACGATTTTCTGAATGTAACCGTAAATCAAAATGAAACATGCGCGAAATGGCTTCTTGCCCAGTAAAACCTTGCAATAAGAGTATGTCTTCTCCTAGAGGTGTAAATAATTGGAATTTTCGATTTTGCTGTTTATATTCTCCCAAGCTCAATTCCTTTCCTTACAAAATTAACTGCTTTGATGTAGTGCCATATGTAACCGACTAATACCCGGAATAAAGCGTATTAGCAAAGCTTCAAGATCTCGAAGCCTTAAAATTGTGCCAGGATCATTAACTAAACCTCTTAAAATCTCTGTGGCTTCTGACTGAGATAAAAAATAACCTTCTTCTCCCATTCTGGCTGCAAGATATTGAGAATACTCTGAGATAGTTGTTTCTTTTACTTCATCATAATCAACCCAAGGCATCAATGCCCCTATAGGTGGAAAGAAAGCCATCACAATAATCTTAGTCACATTATAGGACACAGCTATATAAAAAAGTCTTTCTAGCGCATCAACAGTTTTTAAGACAATAGCAATAGTATTAGCTACAACACGCTCTAAGGCTCCCAAGGTTTTTTCTGGCGGCTTTGTTGGGATTTTTAGCAGTTGGGCAATAAAATAAGCAATGTCTTCTCTACTACATTTTAGAGGTAAATTGTTGATAGCAAAGCCAGCATCAGTTGATGATGGAATAGGCATAAAAAGCTTATGGTAACGATAGCGACAAGTATTTAAGATCTGTAGTAGTGCTGGAGCAAGACAAAGTGAACGTTCTAATGTGTCGCGATTACGGCTATAAAACAAGCCTATGTTTGCTAGGCTCAGACCTAATGTAACATACCAGGGAACAAATATACTTTGTAAAACCTCTCGTTCGTCTTGTGCTAGTACTACCTCCCTTTTCTCTTGATTAATAGGAGTAGTAGGTGTTGGCCAAAGCTGCTCAACAAATTTTTGTGATGGTAAGGTGTATAGCATATCGCTAGTAGTAAAAAACACATCTTCTGGTGAAGCATACACTAACAAATGATCTCCTTGCCAAATTGATCCTGGGGATAACTCTACTAAACCGTAATTGCTTGTTAACAAAACTGGTTGTGCTGTTGGCAAAAAATGAGCAACCATTTCTGCTGCCTGTCGCCCTATAGATATCAAGCGGGGGCTAGTCTCATACCCCAAAGGGCCAGGAAAAACTTTGTTACTCATTGCCACCTCACTAAAGATTAAACCTGAGCAGATACATAAATTATTTTGCTCCTAAAAAGAGGGCAGACACATAGGTCTGCCCCTACTAAAGAATCTCATAAAC
>JAHFUF010000253.1 GCA_023265235.1 Blastocatellia bacterium | reverse complement strand
GTTCATCAACAAAATGAAAATTATTTTATATTAGTATATACTCTTGCACCAGAAGGAACCCTTCAGTTTGAAAGGCGTGTTCGCTTGCCAAAACGTGAGATTATTGGGTATGGTTCCAAACTAGTATTTGATGAGTTAGGATCAACGGTTTATCTGGTTTCTGCTAACTTAGGGCAATTCTCCGCATACAATGTTGCTACAGGTGATTTAGTATTTAAGAAAGTTATAAATAGCTTAGCCGAAACATCTAAAGAAATAGCCAAAGATCTTCCTATTAATCTTGAGTTTAATTCCCAAACCGGGCGGGTTTTTATTCAAAAACCAGGACATGTTGCAATAGTGAATTTAAGTAATTTGGCTACAATTACTGACATAGAATTTAATCAAGGTTTATCAGGTGCCGCGCTAACTGCCAACGGACAAAAGGTTTACGCGCTATCAGGAAACACTTTAGACACTTTCCTAGTTGAGACTAATGAAAAAATAGAGTCTCGCACGCTGGCACCAAAGAGTTTGAATCTTTCTTTGTACACCCAAAGCGATTTGTTAGGTATTGCTGTTAGTAATGGGGTACATCTTATTTATCAATAAAATTAATTGCTTAATTTCGTAAATTAAAACAAAAAACATTTAGCGAAGTAATTTGCGCTTTACTATAAAGCGTTAAATCAGATTCACAATTTGCTTTCAAAACTTCGAGGAGGAAATAAATGAAAAAGGGCTTTGCGCTACTTTTATTAGCTATTACTTTAGTTGTTTCCGCTATCACTCCAATACTTGCTCAAGACTTTGCTTTTGGCGGTGCTGGCAGTACTACTACTGGTTTTAGAGGTTCTGTTTTTATTCCTACAAATCCTAGGTTAGGTAACTTTGGTGTTACTGGTGCTAGTAGGACGCTAATTGCTGGTGGCACTGGTGGTCTTTTAACTGCTGGCTATCTTAATAATATTACTAGTACTGCTGCTAACCGTTTACCTAATACCAATAGCACTTCTTTCAATGCTGTTGACGTAGGTATTTTTGATATGGATGGGGATGGTAATCCAGACTTGGTAGCTATTTCTGATGATAACCCAGGTACTATAGCTGGTGTAAATCTTACTCAGATGAATGCTCCTGCTATTCCTACTGGCGTACTAGGTACTGCTACTTCTAGAGTTACCCTCTTTACTGGTGCTGGTGATGGCACATTTGGTATTCCCGTAAGTGTTGCTTCAACTGCTGTTGGCCCAGGTTCAGCAATTGTCGGTCCAACCTGTTTAGCCATTGGAGACATTAACGTAGATGGGGTTGGCGATGCTGTAGTTGGTCTCTCTGATGCTGCTGGTAGTGGGGTAGTACAAATTTTCTCTGGTGGTACACTTGCTACTAATACTATTGGTGGTCTTGCTTCCAACGTTATTCCATTACCTGGGGGTATCGCTACTAACGCTCCTGTTTCTATTGACTTAGAGCGTATTAGTGATGATGCATTTCCAGAAGTTATTATTGCTACTACATTTTTTGGCCCTGGTTTTCCAAGCCAAGTATTTGTTGTTCCAACTAATGGCGGTGCACTTGTCCCTGCTAACACGGCAACAATTAATGCTGTTGGTGCAATAGGACAATTAAATAGTTCTGGTTTTCTTCTTGCTAATAGAGCTGTAGCTGGTTTCCAAAGTAATATTCTTTTCCCAGCCGTTGGTGGAGCAGTTGACACAGATTTTGATATTGGTGTTGCTACAAGTATAGGTATAGAAATTTATGAAAACACAACACCTCCTAACCCAGGTGCAGGAGCAATGCAAACCTTTGCACCTGCAGTTCTTAACTCAGCTGGTACCGCAGGGGCTTTGCCTGCAGGTAGCGGCCCTGTTGCTTTCTTACCAGGGGATGTCAATTCAGATAACGTTACAGACCTTAACGTACTTAACTTTGGTTCTGGTACTGTTACCACTTACGTAGCCAATGCAGGTACTCCTGGTTACCAAACACCTCGCACTTCTTTGGCTGGTAGAAACCCAATATCAGGTACTCTAAGCAACTTTGATGGTGATGGTAAAGTAGATATTCTTACTGCTGATGCATTTTCAGGCTCTGTTCAAGTATTAACAGGTAGTGGTAACGGTTCATTCACTCCATCCAGCTCTTTCTCGTTAGGCGCTACTGGAACATCAATTCTTAACCCAAGCGCAGTTGCTTCTGGCGTAGTAGATGTACTCTTTGGTGGCACTACAGATGATATAGCTATTGCTGATGGTTTTTCTGGTACTACTGGTCTCTCCGGGGGGATCGTATTTTTGTCTAGTACTATTGGTTTTAATCCGCTTGTTGTTAGGTTATTCACTGCAGTTTCTCTAGCTGCTGACTTTGATGGTACAGGTGGCTTAAATGATATCGCAGTAATGGAACAAAATCTTGGTAATGTGTTTGTCCTTCTAAATTTATCAATTGCCGCTTCTCCAACAATTACCCAGTTAGTTCTTAGGGATGTATTTACCAATAGAGACATTCGTCCAACTTCAGCAACTTCTTTTGTTGATGCTTTAACTGGGCTAAATGACATTGCTGTTACAGACGTTGCAACTCCTCAAAATACCAATGGTGCTGGTCAAATTATTGTTGGCTTAAATGATGGTACTGGTCAATTTAGCAATAGAAACCGATTGTTCCGTCAATTTGTTGCCACCTCTGGTGCAACAAATATAGTAAGTGGTGACTTTAGAAATACTGGTAGAGCTACAGACTTAGTTTATGTTGACTATCTTAACAACTTAGCTGCTGTTGCTCTTAATGATGGTACAAATTTCTTCTTAACACCACAAATTCGTGAAACAGGTGGTTTCGTCCCAGTATCCGTAGCAGTTGCTGACGTAAATGACGATGACAATATGGATGCAGTAGTTCTTAACAATGGTGCTGCTCCAAACCAAACCGCAGGGAACCAATCAATCGTTTCTGTACTATTAGGTCAAGGCGATGGTCGCTTAATCCCAACAGGTTCTTTGTTAAATGTACCAAACTTTGGTCTTTCCATCGTTGGTGGTTTGGCCGTGTTAGATAGTACTCCAATTCGCCGCGTAGTTGACTTTAACCAAGATGGTTTCCCCGATTTTGCTGTTAACTCTACTCGTGGTGCTGCTGGTATATTAGGCTCAACAACAACTCCAACTGTTACCTTACTCTTAAATCGTCCTGATACTCCTGGCCAGTTTGTTACTCAACCTCCAATCCCATTATTTGACGATACAGTTACAACAGGTACTGGTAATGCTCCTAATGGTGCAGCAATGGCATTAGATGATGTTCTTGGTGGCCCTGCTTTAGTTACCGGCCGTGGTGGTATACAGGCTACTTTAACCACTGGGTTTGGTGGTGGTGGCGTTGGTGGTGCTAACTACACAATGGCAGTCTCTGATTTCAATGCTGATGGCTCTCCAGATCTAGTTGTTACAGGTACCTTTAGAACTGCTCAAATTTTAGCCGGTATCACAGCTACTCCTACTAATTATCGTTCAGCTATTTACTTAGCTGGTAATGAGACCGCTGGTACAATGCGTGTGTCTCGCCCAATGCGTGTTAGAGAATTTACTGGCATAAATGTCCCAGGAGCAATTGCGGCTTTTGGTACAGGAACTTCTAATCCAAGGATGAATGCTGGTGACACCTTTGTTGCTTGTACTACAGGTAACTTTGCTCCGTTTAACAATTTTGTACCAGATGTAGTTCACCTTTCAATCAGTGGTAAACTTTATGTTGATGGTAACATTACTTCCGTCCTCAACCACGCTCCAATTGTACGTATCAATCGTAGTGATTTAAATGCTCCTCAAGGCCAAGGTCGTAAAGTTATTATGACTTCTGGTGAAATGAGAACTGTCCCCGTAACTGGTGCTGATGTTGATCTTCCTGGTGACAGACTTTCCTTTAGTTTAGTACCACCTCCAAATGGTGAAGCTCCTCCATCATTCTTACGTATTGCCAATAATGCTGACAATAGAAGTGCTAACATCACTATTGACACTCGTAACAACGGTGCAGGCGTCAACAATGGCCCAGGCCAATTAAGAGCACGCATTGCTGTTCAAGCTACTGATACTGGTACTAGTGGTCCAGGCGGACGTTTAGCAGGAATTGGACGTGACTACTTTACCTTGATTGTTAACCCACGTTCTGCCCCAACAATAGCTCCAATTGCTAATGTAAGCCTTGAATCTGGTAGAACACAAACTGTTAACTTACAAGTTACCGAAAGAGATGGTGGTGCAGTAACAGTAACTAGTAAGTGTGACAAGGATAGCTTTGTTTCTGTAACTGGTACAACCTTATCTATCGCTCCAACAGATGCTGATGTAGGCACAAACACTTGTACTTTAACCGCAACTGGTCCATCAGGTCTATTCTCAACTACTTCCTTTGTAATTACAGTTAGAGCACGCAACCTTGCACCAACAATTGCTAATATTGGTGATCAAACTGTAAGACAAGGCCAAGCAGTCACTGTAAATATTACTGCTAATGATACACCTGGTGATGCATTGAGACTAACTTTGACATCTCCATTAGCTTTCGCAACATTGTCTGATAATGGCAATGGTACTGGCGTAATCCGCATCGCTCCTGCTCTAACTGATGCAACTGGTGGTCGTATAACCGTTAATGTAACTGACCAAGGTGGTTTAACTGCTTCTACCTCCTTCAATGTTACTGTCCAAAGAACAGTTATGATTAATGGTGCTCCATTTGACACAGCAGGCAAACAGCTCTTCATTAGTGGTAGTGGTTTTGGTACCTCTGGTGCTAGAGTAACAGTAAATGGACAAGATGTTTCTTCACGTATCAGTGGCCAATCTGATAATTCTATCACCGTAAAAGGTGGCAGGAAGAAACTCAACCTTAAACCTGGTCCAAACCAAATCATAGTAACTGCTGGTGGCGTAACTTCTAACACATTTGTGTTGAATTTACTAAAAGGTAGCGACGAATAGTTTGGTTCTTTCTAACGTTTTATAATAATAGCGAGCCTTTAGGCTCGCTATTATTTTTAGTAAATAAAGCTAAAAAACTTGAGTTGAATAAGGGTTAACAATTAACATTTGAAATATCTATGGTTTATCCTTATTGAGCGTAAGTTTTTAATTTTAATTAGTGTAACAAATATTAATTAGAAATTAATTTATATAGGCAACAATTTTAGGAGGATTTAATGTCCAAAAATTTTTTCTACTTTTTACTATCAGTTTTGTTAATGATTTCATTAACAGCTTGTAATAAAACAAACCCTACATCTACAAAAAATAATCCATCATCTACAGACATAACTAATAATCAAACAATAAGTAACCAACCAGTAACAACTCCTGAAAAAAATGTAGGAGTAGAATCTATTCCTGTTAATGTCTCGGTTCCAGATGCGATACTACCTCCAGATATCCCAGTTTTTCCAAATGCTAAACCTATGGATAAACGACTAACCAACAAAATCACTACTTTTGTTTTTAGTACAAATGCTATTACAAACGAAGTAGAAAATTTTTATAAAGATGCTTTAAAAAAAGAAGGCTGGAGCAAACGCTTAGAACAGCAAAATGTTGCAGACGGCAACTTTTTTACTAAACCTAAAAGAACTGTAAGAGTTATTGCTTACCGAGATGGCCAACTTAATAAAACAGTATTTAGGCTTAGTCTGTTTGATGCAACTAAAGAAGAAGGGAATTCAACTATGGAGGTAATGGGAGAAGATGGCAAACTAGTAAAACGAATTACTGCTGCTAATTTAAATGATGCAGGAAAAATGCCATTAGGTATAACTTCTACAACTCCTTTGTATCCAGGGGCACAACAAAAAGCGAGCGAGAGACCTGGAATATGGTGGGAGTATAAAACTAAAGATCCAGTTAAGAAGATTGCTGATTGGTATGATAAAGAGTTGAAAACAATTGGCTGGGTACTAGAGCAAGACAATAGTGAATTAGGCGATAGTATGATGATTTATTCTAAAAAGGACGAAAAAGCCAATAATATGCATATAGGGATTCGCGTTAATGATATGAAAGATAAATCAGAGCGTTGGATAACCTTGATTAACTATCCTTATAATGCTGTTATCCCTGACCTTAAAACCTTTACAGAAGTAGAACAAGAACAACCAGAAGCAGCAAAAATAGCTAGAGATCTTGCCAAAAAGAATCAAGAAAAAAATAGTAAATCAGCAGAGCAATCAATTAAAGAAGTAACCCCAGCAATGCAAGCTGATTTTGATGCTACTAGACAAGCTACTAGAGAGAGAGCGAAAAAGATTATAGAAGAAAGACAGAAAGCTAAAGAAAAAGCTATTTCTGCGACCAACAAATAAATAGAATAATTATTTGTTAAAAAGGACAAGAAAAGCTATTAGGTTTTCTTGTCCTTTTTTTATTTGTAAAACAAATTATTTTAATACAGAGTATACTGCCTATTAGTAATACTTTGTATGATTTATATAGATAATGAGTATGGCTGGATTTGAACCAGCGACTTCTACCGTGTGAGGATAGCACTCTACCACTGAGTTACATACCCAAAAGAATTCTTTAGAAAAGCGAAGCCCAATTCTAGTGGAACTTTTCTAAGCTAGTCAACAGTTTTATCCTAGATAAATTAAAAGTGTCTAAGTTTAGCTAATTTGTTAGGGTGAATATAAACTTTTCTTTGGCCAAAGTGTACAAATATGGTAAATTGCTCTCTAGTGTAATCTAAAATATAAGGCATGTTAGCCTTATTCTAAAAACTGGTCATAAACAACAATGGATCTCTCGACAGCAATTACTAAAACCAAACAACTACAACAATCAGTAGAAAAAGTTATTCGTGGTAAATCAGAAGTTATTCGCTTATCCTTAATTGCTTTATTAGCAGGAGGACATTTATTAATTGAAGATGTTCCTGGTGTAGGAAAAACTACTTTAGCCCAATCAATGGCACGTTCTTTTAATTGTTCTTTTAACCGAGTACAATTTACTAGCGATTTACTTCCTTCAGATATTGTAGGGTTATCTGTTTACAATCAACGTTTGGATAATTTTGAATTTCGCCCAGGGCCGATTTTTGCCAATGTTATTTTAGCTGATGAAATAAATCGCACTACTCCTAAAACCCAAAGTAGTTTATTAGAAGCTATGGCAGAAGGCCATGTAACTATTGAAAATAAAACCTACCCATTACCTAA
>JAHFUF010000252.1 GCA_023265235.1 Blastocatellia bacterium | reverse complement strand
TAAGTCTTTAATGCCCCATTAAGGGCATTTGACAATAGCCCAGTGATTTATCTCTGGGTGTTAATTTATTTTAAGTGAAAAAGAATCGCTAGGAGTGTAATGGAGAAAAAGTTTTCAATAATGAGGCCAATGCTGGGTATCGCTGGGATAGTATTATTGATAGCAGGCTTTTTTCTAGTAGTTGCGATAGGGATAGGGTACTTATTACATTGGCTATTACCATCGATAGAAGTTGGTGCAGGAATGGTAGCTGGGCTAATAGCTCTTTGTGTGGCAATGTTTATTTATTGGAAATTCAGTACCTTTATGATGGAAGTTTCTGCTATGGATGAGGTTATAGAACAACAAATAGCAGAAGAAGAGGAGAAAGCTGTAGCATCAGCCAAACCTGTTATCCATAATATGATTAGGGAGTTTCATTCACCTCGTCGTAACAAGCGAAAGCGAGATTAATTGGGCAAAGAAAATAGAATATATTAACATTTATAGAGGTCTGGAGTGATAGCTAAAAATAAGCATAATGCATGTCACAAGCTCCAGAACTATTCTCACAGCCTCCAAATATTGAACTAATAAGTAGTTTTTAGATTATTAAGAACTGTGTATTTAGTATAGATATTTAAGTGGATGGCAGTTCTGGCAGGGATATAGTAGGTAAATAAGCACGGGCTTTGCGAGCTAGTAAAACTAAGGCTGTTCTAGCATCTTCTGCTGTAATAATAGGTTTTTCAAAAGAAAATCGCACTTTTTTATTGTTTGCTAATAAATCAAAGCCCTCTGTATCAATACCTAGCATATGAATATCACTAGCAACAATTCGCTTAAGCCCCTCACAATAGTCTTTCATTGTAGATTTATGGTCTTTGTTCATATGCTCAATAATATCGGCTTCAACCTGCTCTAGAGCGTTTTTAAGTAAAATTGCTGCTGGTTCAACCCAAGCAATTTGCCCAAAACCTCCAATAAAACGTGCTCGTTTTAGTTTGATTTGGTAAAAACTAAAATCATGCATTTGAAGACTATTTTTTGAATTTGGAAAATAACGTAAATACATTTGTTTGGTATCTTCATCAACTATGGGTAAAGCTTCTGCATCTCCAATCCAAGTTAGACGTGCACCGCTTTGTATATCATCTAAGTCTTGAGAGAAAATTGTTAATGAAACCTTTGGGTTAGTTTGTATGTTACGAGTATGTTGGGCTAAAGTGCTAATTAAAATAGTAGGAAGCCCTTTATAATTAACAATATAAGGTGTTACTGAACCAAAAGGATAACCTTCTACATCAACAGAATGTGTAGCAAGAACCCCAACGCTATTTTCTCTTAAAAACTGACGTGCTATTTTGCCAGTTTCTTCTGTATTAGCCATAAAATCTACCCCACTAACCCTTTATGTTTGTTAGAAATAATGAAGTGATAGTAAAAAATTGATTTTCACTTCATTATTTTAATAAACGGCATTTTAACAATCTGAGTATTTTGCTGCAAGTTTTCTAATAGTACTTATTCCGCGAAATGTGGTTTTTATATTTAATCTACGCTCAAATGAAGTGTTTGAGAAAGTCGAGTCGCTTTGTTTCTTGCGACATAACCAATAAACCTCTTGGTTTTGTGTATGAAAATCGTCTATTTCTGTTTTAAATTTCATCAAAGCTATTTTGGCTTCTTCCTTTAATGGATCACAGAGAAATGCAACATTGAGTGCAATATTTTCAGTTAATTCAAAGTCTGAAAATGGCTTATACTGAGAAATAGCAATTACTTGGTTAGTAGTTCTAATAAATGTTGCTACCTCATAACCAAGCATTTTGTGCAAATGGCTCTCAATATTCTTTTCTAGTGCTTTAACATCTTTAGGAAGAAAATCAAAGATTACATTTCCACTGGAGATAAAAGTTTCTACATTTATAAACCCTAATTCTTCAAAAAGTGTGCGTAAATGCTCCATCTTTACCCGATGACCGCCAACGTTAATAGCGCGAAGAAAAGCAATAAACCTTGTCATAAGATTAATTATAGTTATAGAAAAATAACTTAGATTTATAGATTAGGTGTGTTTTCCATTGAAAGCAACCAAACGTTATTTTTTAATTCCCATTTATAAATTCTTGGTACGTCCTGAGCTTGTTTTTGTCCTAACCCAAGGCGAGATTCTAAAATCTTTACTTTTACAGTTTTGTTATCAGGTAAAACAACCACCGTTTCCACCACATATTTAGTAACTTTGTAATCATAAGTACCAAGATAGTTTGTAAGTGCCAAGTCTAGTTCTTTATCAAAGTCACCGTTTTTGAAAAGGCATTTAAGTAGAGCTTGTTTGTAAGAGTCTCCAAAATTACTGTCCTCAATGGAGTGACGTACATATTTTTCAGTGAAAACACCTTTTTTTATGTCTTCTTTTACAGAAATATATTGAGCTTTAAGGTGGTCATGGACTTCTTTGATTTTTTCTAAATCATAATATTTACGCATCATCACGCCTTTACGCCCTTGACGTGCAGCAAGAAATTCCTCTGTGCGTTTACGAATAAATGCTTCAACATTAACTTGTGCAAATGAAGTTGGCACAGAGGTAATTAGCGAAACAAACAAAATTAATAGTGCAACTAAGTTTTTCATTAGTGTCCTCCTGCGTTTTTAGGCTTAGCATTCCATATAGTTAGCATTAATATTCCACCAATAATTGAAAATGGAATAATACTATAAATCCAAACGCCCCAACCATATTTATCAATAATTAACCCTAGTCCAAAGCCAGTAAAACCACTAGCAACATATTGGACACCATCTAGGAGTCCAGTAACAGTAGCCGCAGCTTTTTTGCCTCCAAAATCAGCAGACGCTGTACCAGAAAGCATTCCATGTACACCAAAAATCCACATACAGGAGAAACCTACCATAGCCGCAGCCATTGCAGGCATACTTACCCAACCTAAGATTAGTAAAGCAACAATTTGAGCCATATAGAAAATAAAAGCTACTGGAGGACGACGAGATTGGAAAACACGATCAGAGAGAAAACCACATAATAAACCCCCGCAAATACCACCAATAGTAATTCCTAACCCTGCCCAAACAGCAGTAGGTGACTTAGGTATAACATGGTGAACTTGTTCTAAAAAGCGACTAAAGTAAGCAAGCAACCCTTGACGAACAAAGCCTGTGCAAAACTCTGCTGCTGCTAAAGTTATAATAATTGGATTACTAAGAATTTGTTTAAATAGGTAATTCCAATTAATAGGAATATTGTCTCCAGATGAAGCATCACCTGTGTTGAAATCCTTAAAACCAGCATCTTGAGGGGTTTCTTTTACTACAAAAAAATCTATAGTAAACATTATCATTAATATTATTGAAGGAACGATAAACACATAATACCAAGGCAAGTAGCTAAGAATTACTCCTCCTACGCTAAAAGCTAGCAAATAACCACTAGAAATCATAATACCAAAAATGCCGCCAAAAATGCCGCGTTCTCTTATATGAAACCAAGGTGCATTAATTTTTACTACAGATAGTGCCCCAAAACTTTGAAAATAGCTATTAGCTGCATAAAGTATAGCTAATACAAATAAAGCTTGTGCTTTATCAGCACTTAGGAGTGCACGTCCAGAAATGCTATTGATACCATTAATAACACTTGTAGCCAAAGGGCCTAAAGGGCCTAAAGAGTCACTTTGTGTCAACCACCCACTAAAAAGCACTAAACCAATTATCATGTTCATAATGGCAGCACCTAAAGAACCAAAAAGAATAGCCTTTTTACCGCCTAACTTATCAGCTAATGGCCCATTGAACATTACACTTATTGCATAGACCCAAAAACCTGCCGTTAAAATAACACCAAACTGTGTGTTATCAATTCCAAAGGTTTCTTGTAAGGTTTTGGCTACCACATTGATGTTATAACGCCCCATGTAAAAAGTGGCATAAGTTAAACCCAAAGGAAACCAATTCAGAAAACGACGGCGGCGATATTCTGCGCTATGTTGTATGCGAACATCACCCTCATTAGCAGAGGATATGGTGGCCATAAGTTATTGAAATGCTCCTTAGCAATTAATATTTAATCTATTGGGAGGTTGTGGAAGAAAATTAATAATAGCATAAAGATTCTAATATTCTAATTAATCGCAGGGAAGCATGCTCTTGCTCTTCATATAAGAATATAAGGTGACAAACTTTAAGGCAGACAATAGATGAAGTAAGTCTAGTAGTCGGTTATAATTGTTTCTGACATTAAAAATTTCAAAAATTCAATAAAAATAAAAATAGGAAACCCTTTATGCATTTAGTCTCTGATTTTGACGGTGTTTGGACAGATCCGCGTGCTGAAGCTGATGCAATACGCGATTTAATGGCAAGTCGTTTAGCCGAAGTAGCAAATTTATCTCAAGAAAGAGTAAAAACAATTTTTTCAGAGATTGAAGAGAAATTTATTGATAACCCATTTAATTATGGCTGGCTATTTGAAGGCAGCATTACTGCGTATGCTATGGAAGATATGTATGGACGTAACCATGCAATTGCAACTGCAATTTGGGAAAGTAGGCCAAGTTTTGAAGAATCAGCATTACTACGCGAAGCAATTGTAAAGATTTCTGGCGATGCAGAAAGATTTGCTGACGCATGTTTTCGTGATGGTCGTAGTAAATACCGTGAAACTAATAAATCCTTTTTAGTCTCGCAATCTGCTGAGGTAATCTCTCAACTTAGAGAGCGTGGTTACCAAATGACAATAGTTTCTAACTCTAAAGTAACACACATCCTAGATCTATTTGATGCTGCTGAAGTTAGCCTAGACGGCTTTGAAGTAATTGGCGGAGCAAGAAAGTTTAATTTAGGTTTTACTCCTAGTGTTCCAGAAACCCTCCAATGGCAGAGTGCACAAGTTTCCTTACAGCGTCCTCACTATTTAGAACTCTTAGAAAGATTAAAACCAGATGCAGTTATTGGGGATGTTTTTTCTTTAGATTTATCTGTACCACTTTACTTACGCAATAACAGAAGTGACTGGCGACACTTACGCGCAGGCTTAATTAAACAACCTTATACACCAACTTGGGTAGTAAATGGTAATGTCGCTTTAGTTGCAGAGTTAGGACTAGATGTTTTAACAGACTTAACTGCTGTTCCTAATTGGCTAGATCGCCTTATTCGGAAATAGCTGTAATAACTATAGCTATGCTGTTACTCTTAGATTAGGAGTAAATTAGGAGTAAATGAAAATAATTTGGAGTTTAGAGTAATATGAAACTTAGATTTTCTCACAAACAATTTATAGTAGCGTTTTTTATAACCTGTTGTCTGTTATTAAATAGTTTTACAAATTATGCTCAACAGCCCTCAAAACCTGAAACGGAAAAGAAAGGGCCAATAGAACAAATTAAAGATTATGAATTAAATCATTCACAAGTAATGGAGACTTTAAGCTATCTTACTGATGTAATAGGGCCAAGATTGACTGCTTCATCAGGTATGAAGGAGGCTAATGATTGGACTAGAGATTGGCTTTCAAAACAAGGTTTACAAAATGCACATTTAGAAGCTTGGGGGCCTTTTGGGCGAGGCTGGACATTAAAGAATTTCTCAGCACAGATAGTTGAACCACAGGTTATCCCTTTAATTGCTTATCCTAAAGCTTGGTCGCCAAGTTTAAAAGGTACGCTCACTAGTGAAGTTATTTATATTGATGCAAAAAATGAGAGTGAGCTTGAGAAATATAAAGGCAAATTAAAAGATGCTATTGTTATGAATGGTTCACTTGTTGAGTTAAAAGCTCATTTTACTCCAGAAGGAAACCGTCTAACTGAAAAAGAACTTCTAGATCTTGCTAATGCTCCTGATCCTAAAAATCAGCCTCAATCTAGATTTGAACTTAGTGCTGAGCAAAAGACAGCAGCAAAGTTTAGAGCAACAAAATATCAATTTTTCCTTGATGAAGAAGTCGGTTTGCTTCTTGAACCAAGTTTTCGTGGAGATGGAGGAACTTTGTTTGCTCAAAGTGCAGTTGTGGCTCAGCCTTTTGTTGAAGATCCCTTGGCTAATAATACCCCTAAAAGATTATCTGCTTGGGATAAAAGCGTAGCAAGAATTACTCCGCAGCTAGTAGTATCAAGTGAGCATTATAATAGAATGGTTCGTATGATAGGCTTTGGCAAAACCTTAAAGTTAAAAGTAGAGCTTGAGACAGAATATCAAGATAAAGATTTAATGGGTTATAACACTATAGCAGAGATTCCAGGGACAGACTTAAAAGATGAAATTGTTATGCTTGGAGGACACTTAGATTCTTGGCATTCTGGAACAGGAGCAACAGACAATGGTGCTGGAGTAGCAGTGGCAATGGAAGTAGTGCGTATTCTTCAAGCATTGAATCTAAAGCCACGTAGAACAATAAGAATTGGTTTATGGACTGGTGAAGAACAAGGGCTTTTTGGATCACGCGCCTATGTAACAGAACATTTTGCTCAAATAGGTGATGGCTCAATCGGCGCATTTATGGCTCTTAGACGTGCGACCAATCCTCAACCTGAGTTCAAAGTAAAACCAGAGTATGAAAAGTTTAATACATATTTTAATCTTGATAATGGAACAGGAAAAATAAGAGGTGTATATTTAGAAGGAAACGAAACTGCCATGTCCATATTTCGTCAATGGCTTGCACCTTTTAATGCTATGGGGGCATCAACCTTATCAATGTCAAACACTGGTGGAACCGACCATATCTCTTTTAATGCCATAGGCTTACCTGGATTTCAATTTATCCAAGATGAGATAGAATACGACACTCGGACACATCATTCTAATCAAGATGTTTTTGATCGTATCCAAGCCGAAGATATGAAGCAAAATGCAGCAATAATGGCAGCATTTGTTTATAATGCGGCAACAAGCGATGAGAAAATTCCTCGTAAGCCTTTTAGTTTACCTAAGGTTAAATAGAGTATGTCGCAGAATAAACTGATAATAAATGGTGTTTTTTACCCTAGAAGTTAAGCTATGAATGAATCCTAGCTTGAGGTTTATAATCAAATAGAAGCTCTAGTACTAATCAAGTGACTTTTTTGAGAGGAGAAACGGCAAGTTTCATAAATGACAAAAAGTAGTTAACAGTTTAACGGCAAAAAGGCAAAAGAAGGCGGTAGGCTCGATGTTATAGAACCAAAAATAAAAAGCAAGAAAGTA
>JAHFUF010000251.1 GCA_023265235.1 Blastocatellia bacterium | reverse complement strand
ATAGAGAGATTGCTGAAGAAACCAAACAGCCTGTTGGTACGGTTAAGACACGTATTAGAATTGGTACAGTTAAACTAAAAAAACTACTTAAACCACTTATCGAGGATAAATTATGAAGCATAGTGCTGAGGACGAAATTAAAAACCTTATCGCGCTCTATGCACTAGGAATACTAGAGATAGAAGAAGCAAAATTAGTAGAAACACACTTGCCTGAATGTGAGGAATGTCAAAATGAGTTTTATTCATCAGAACTCTTAGTAGGCACTCTAGCTTACGTTGCTATTCCACAATTACCACCAATAAGCGTAAAAGAAACAATATTTACTACTATAGAAAAAACCTTTGCTAAAACTAAAAAACCTCAAGACCTTGCTTCATTTATCACTATTCGTACAAATGAAGGAGAATGGCAAGAAACTTCTAAAGGGGTATTTATTAAAACTCTATTTAGTAATGAAGCAACTGGTACAATGACTAGCATAATAAAAATGTTACCAGGTACGCATGCTGGCCTTCATTATCATACCTCTGTAGAAGAATGCTATGTAATTGAAGGAGATTTTCATGTTGGTGAGAGTCGAGAAACCGAAATAGAGCTTAGAGCAGGGGATTATCATTGTGCTCAACCTGGTAGCACGCACGCAGTAGCTTATACTAATCATGGTACTCAACTACTTATAGTTATGCCAATAAACTGCGAAATTGCCTGTGATATGCCTAGCAATAGATAAAGCAATAGATAAAGCAACTATTTGTTACCCCTAATTTTATCAATTTATCAATAAGCCAATCTTTATTGACCTTAACTCGATAATAAAAGATTATAGGTCTTTCGCTATACCGTTTTCTTACCAAATTAATACTAAGAAATTTCTAAATAAATAAACTTAATAGAAAGGCAAAGGATATGATTATAAAAGATAATGAATTTGTAGACCTAGACACTCTCACTGGCCCAATGCGAACACATATTTTCCGTCCTACGGCTGAAGGTCGTTATCCTGGAATATTATTATTTTCTGAAATATTTCAAGTCACAGGCCCAATACGGCGTACTGCGGCACGAATTGCTGGCAATGGTTTTATTGTTGCTGTACCAGAAATCTACCATGAACTCGAACCTGCTTGCACGATTTTAGCCTATGATGAAGCTGGTGCAGACCGTGGTAATAGCCATAAAACTACTAAAGAGCTTGCTAGCTATGATAGCGATGCTAGAGCAGTTTTAGCTTATCTAAAATCACACCCTCTTTGCACTGGAAAATTAGGCTCAATGGGGATTTGTATTGGTGGACATTTATCTTTTCGCGCTTCTATGAATCCTGAGGTTTTAGCTGGTGTATGTTTCTATGCTACTGATATTCACAAACGTGGCTTAGGAAAAGGTACAAATGACAATTCCTTAGACCGTATTAATGAGCTTAAAGGGGAAATGTTGATGATTTGGGGTCGTCAAGATCCACATGTTCCTCGCGAAGGTCGCGCATTAATCTACAATGCCTTATCAGATGCTAATATCAATTTCCAGTGGCATGAGTTTAATGCTGCACATGCTTTTATTCGTGATGAAGGCTATCGTTATGATCCAGCCGCAGCAGAAATGTGTTATGCAATGGTGCTAGAGCTTTTTAAACGCAGGCTTAGCGAAGGCGATATACCCGCAGGTAGGACTACAGGAAGTAATTTAGACGCTAAATGCTAGATTAATTAGATCCCAGCCCTAAAGGACTGGGCTATTGTCAGATGCCGCTAACGCGACATTAAGAGTTAATTATTTTTCAATAGCCTACAAAGTAAACTACATTTGTATTAAACTACATTTGTATCAAGTTAAAAAAAAGTAGTCACAACGTTGTGACTACTTTTTTAGTTTCTGCAATTTTTTACTTCTTTATAGCCCTAGAAGGGCTGCTGATAATAGCCCAGTCCTTTAGGGCTGGGATCTGGGATCTAGAGGCTAAGGTTAATAATTAGGAGTCACTCCTAGATTATAAAAAATGAAGGAATAAATGTCCGCAGTCTCTTCAATGCGCTTAGAAGTACTACTAGCACCATGTCCAGATTTAACATTAACGCGTATTAAAACTGGGTTAGTGCCTTGATTTTTTTCTTGCAAAGTAGCGGCATACTTAAACGAATGTGCAGGAACAACACGGTCGTCATGATCAGCAGTAGTTACTAGAGTAGCAGGATATTTGGTTTCTTTAAGGTTATGTAGAGGCGAATAAGCATAAAGATTTTTGAAGTTAGCTTCATCTTGTTCACTAGAGCCATATTCAGGAATCCAATTCCAACCAATGGTAAATTTTTGGAAGCGTAACATATCCATAACCCCTACTTGAGGGATAGCGACCTTAAATAAATCTGGGCGTTGATTTATAACTGCACCTATAAGTAATCCACCATTGGAGCCACCTTGAATAGCAAGTTTTTCTGATGATGTATATTTTTCTTTAATTAAGAACTCAGCAGCAGAAATAAAATCATCAAAAACCTTTTGTTTATTTAGCCCGCGTCCTGCTTCATGCCATTTCTCGCCATACTCATTTCCACCACGTAAGTTAGCTACTACATAAACGCCTCCTTGCTCAAAAATAGGAATAAGCAGAGGGTTAAAGCCTGGTAGTAAGTTGATACTAAACCCACCATAACCATATAAAAGCACTGGGTTATTGCCATCTAGTTTTAATCCTTTTTTATGGATAATAAACATAGGAACTTTTGTGCCATCTTTACTAGGATAAAAAACTTGTTTGGTTTCATAGTCTGTAGCCTTAAAGTCAATTTCTGGAGCACGGAAAAGGGTAGTTTTCTTTGTGGCTATATCATAACGATAAATTGTTGGAGCAAAAGTAAATGAGGTAAAAGTATAGAAAACAAATTTATCTTCTCTGTCGCCACCAAATCCACCAACAGTGCCTATAGAAGGAAGTTCCACTTCGTTTTCTAGTTTTCCTGTTAAGTCATAAACACTAACTCTAGAAGTAACATCTTTAAGATAAGTGGCAAAAAGTTTACCTCCTGCACTACTTACTGAATTTAGCGGTTGCTCGCGCTCTGGCAAAACCTCTTTCCAGTTTTTTTCATCAGGGTTTTTAGGATCAAACAGGATTACTTTGTTATTAGGAGCATTTCTATTTGTCTCTATTAAAAATTTGTCTCCTACATTATCAATTAGGTCAAATGAGTCATCACCAACTTCTGCAATAATAGGAGTAAAACCTTTCTCGCCTTTGCTTAAATTACGGAAAAATAATGCATCTCCTCTTTTACCTTTACCACGATCACTAATGCTAAGAATTAAAAACTTTTCATCTTCAGTAGTGGCCGCAAAATGAAAACGCTGTGGATTATCCTTATCTTGGTAAATTAGTTCATCTTGTGATTGCTCAGTTCCAACTTTGTGATAATAAACTTTGTGGTTTTCATTTTTTGAAGAAAGTTCTTTACCTTTTTCTGGAGCATCATAACGGCTGTAATAAAAGCCCTCTGCTTGCCAAGAAAGCCCTGAAACCTTTACCCATTCAATAGTATCAGGCAAGACTTTTTTACTAGCTACTTCCATTACATAATAGGTTTGCCAATCTGAACCACCTTGAGAAATACCATAAGCCAAATATTTTCCATCTTTAGATATAGAAAATGCTCCTAATCGAGATGTTCCATCAGTAGAAAAAGTATTTGGGTCAAGTAAAACCTCTGACTTACCCTCTAAACCTTTTTGAATATAGGCTACGCTTTGGTTTTGCAGCCCATCATTCTTAAAGAAAATATAATTATCCCCTCTACGAAACGGAGAAGAATACTTAGGATAATTAAAAAGCTTTTCTAGTCTTTCTTTAACTTTTTGTCGATAAGGAATTTTTTCTAAATATTCAAAAGTTACTTTGTTTTGTTCCTCTACCCATTTGGCGGTTTCTGGTGAATCGTCCTTTTCTAGCCAGCGATAAGGGTCTGCTATTGTAGTACCAAAATAAGTGTCTGTATGACTTACCTTAACTGTTTTAGGATATTGCACCCTGATTCCTTGAGCGATAGAGTGAAAGGAAATAGATAATACCAACAACAAGCTAAAAGCAAAAAACAAAAATCTTTTCATGCTTAAAATCTCCAAAATATAAAAATTACTATTTAATTTTGCGGAGCGGTGTCCCTAGATGATGACATGTTATTACTTGGCTGCCAAGGCGGTTAAAGAACTTTTAAGCTTAAATATTGTTTCTGTAATTATGGTGTTAGAATCAACAAATAAAAGGGTTAGAAATAGTTGGGCAATACCCTTTGAGTCCAGAACACTTTTAATAGTTTGCTCATACAGCCACCAACATCATATCAAAATTTTCTACAGGTATTGGCAAGTTATCTTCTTGTAACACAGTAATATAAAGCGAAATAGCTTCCTTTATATTACTAATAGCTTCTTCCTTGGTTTGGCCTTGGCTAATACAACCAAGAAGACTTGGACATTCTGTTACCCAATAACCATCTTCTCTAGAATAAATTATTACTTGTCTCACAATTTTGCTCCTATAGTTGGGCTAAAAAAAATTTCTACTTTTTGTTTTACAATCATTGCACCAATAAGTTTGATTACAGTAGACATTATCGGAAATAAGGAAATATTTTTTGTAAAATGGATGAAAAATATAAAACATCACACAAATTATTCAAAAGTAGGGGCGAACCTATGTGTTCGCCCTCTTTGTCTGATGTTTAAGAAGGGCGAACACATAGGTTCGCCCCTACTTTTTGTTATTCCCAATAATGTCTAATATAGGTATATTAATAACTAATAACCTAATAAGTAGTTGCTCAAAAGATAGGTTTGTTAAATACATAAGAATAAAGGCGTAAGAGTAAAGCCAAAGAATTTTTTGCTTTGCTGAAAACTGATGAAAATGGAGGCCAAAGTTATGACCACACCAACATCCAAGAAACCCGACAAACACCTACGTGCTTCAGATATTCGAGGCATTGGCCAACTAGTAACACAGGCCGTCGCAGGTGTGACATCTATTGTAGAAGGAGTGCATCAGTCAGTGTTGTCCACAATGGGTGTTCCCAATGGTGAAGCACCAGGACAAACTTGCGGGATTACTGGCTTAGTTTACAAGAGTGTTCACAATACAACACAGTTATTGGGTAAAGGCATAGATAGAGCCTTGGCTACGCTGCAACCTCTGCTTGAATCGGCTGAAGATGCCAAACCTGGAACACCGCAGAGGGAAGCAGTTTTGGCAATACTCAATGGAATTATGGGTGACTATCTTGTAGCCACCAACAATCCATTAGCGACTCCTATGACCTTGCGTTATGGAGGGAAAGTGCTGAATTGGCACGCACTATTACCTATGCCTGAGGCTACAAGCAAAGTGTTGCTGCTGGTTCACGGTCTGTGTATGAACGACCTACAATGGAATACACAACACAAAGGGCAAGCGGTCAGCCATAGTCAAGTACTGGCTCGGGTTTTAGGCTACACGCCTGTTTATCTGCGCTACAACTCTGGCTTGCACACATCACAAAACGGACGTGAACTGTCTATTCATTTAGAGCAGCTAGTTACACAATGGCCAACACCAATTGAAGAACTAACCATAGTGGCTTACAGTATGGGAGGCTTACTGACCCGCAGTGCGTTCTATTACGCCAAACAACAAGATTTAAGTTGGCCGAGTTACCTTAAAAGCATTGTCTTTCTGGGCACACCACATCATGGTGCCCCACTTGAGCGAGTTGGCAATTGGTTAAATACAATTTTAGGAAGTACTAGCTACGGCATACCATTCACCAAGATTGGCAAATTGCGTAGTGCTGGCATCACTGATTTGCGCTATGGCAACGTGTTGGATGAAGACTGGCTTGGTCACGACCGCTTTGACTGCAAACCAGATAATCGTCAACCTGTACCCTTACCTGAAGGGATAGCTTGTTATAGTGTGGCCGCGACCATAACACAGAAGCGTACTATAATGGCTGAGCATCTGATTGGCGATGGCTTAGTGCCTTTGTACAGTGCATTGGGTCAACATGATGATGTGCGACGTAACTTAGGCTTTGCAAAAGAAGCGCGATGGATTGCCTATTACGTCAACCACATGGAGTTGCTAAGCAATCCAGAGGTAACTCAACAAATGGTGAAGTGGCTGATGTCAGCGCAAACTTGAGTAAAGCTTGTAATGTTACTTACTGGTTAAATATGGGTATATATTGATAGCCAAATAGTCAAGATCGGGATTAGAAGCTTAGAAGCATTGGCAAAGAGAGTTTACCAAAAAGCCATTTAATAGGCCAAAGCAGCTATTTTAGAAGGGCTAGAAGTAGATAATCCAAATAACCCCCCATAAGATTTTTTATATTAATGAGGCTTGATCCTCGCAATAACTAATAGTATAATCAATAAGTTAAAATCAAAGCAGTTTGTTAAATCAAAAAAAATATGAGTCAGATAAGAGTAGAAAACAATCAAGAGAAAAACCAGCACACCAATAACCAAGTTTTGGAACAAGACATAGTAGAAGAAATAAGTACTTGGTTAAATAAGAATATATTAGGAGTAATTAAGCCAAAATCTTTGGTAGATAGCTTAAGCTACTATCCAGAAAAAGATGTTTGGATTAGTGAGATATTAGTTTACTACGAAAATGAAGAAAGTAGTTTAAGAGTTAAGGTGTTGCTTAATAAAGCTACAGGGGCAATATCTATTAATCCTAAGTTAGAAACTTTGTGTTACCAACTAGTAAAACTATCAGCACAAGAAAATCGTAATAGTTATTCTTTACCATCAACGATTGACCGAACTAGAGAATTTCATTGGCTTAAAGAACATAAAAGAGAATATGCTAATCTCTGGGTAGCACTAGATGGTGATAGGCTACTTGCTAGTGGGACAAACCACCGTGAGGTATTTCAAGCAGCACGTAGCAAAGGAGCTACTAGACCACTGATTATTAGAGTAGAAGCAGAGGATAAACTAGCTTATGTTGGGTGGTAACAATGGGTTATTTGATAGACTTTGATGTTAAATATAAATACAACACTTTAGAATCAGGTATTTCTATACCAATAAGTTTAAGTACTGGTTTTGAAACAGTTGATTTGTTAGCCAAGCTAGATACTGGTGCTGATTATTGCACTTTTTCTAGGGAATATGGAGAGTTGTTAGGCTTAGAGATAGAAGAAGGATTGCCTAGAATAGTAGAAGCTTATAG
>JAHFUF010000250.1:4211-7222 GCA_023265235.1 Blastocatellia bacterium | reverse complement strand
TTTTTGTGTTGGATGATCTGTGTTTTCTGGCATTGACCAATAAGGAATTGTAAGGTCTGTCCAAATGTTTGATGGATGTGTAAGTCTATAATTCCCATTTTCATTTTCTTCCCAGTCTTTTGGCTTTCCATCAACTTTGTACGGTGCAACAACTTTCCTCTTTACTTTTACTGCGTCTACATTAAAAACATAGTTATCAGACACAGTACAAAACCAAATATCCTCTGAGCAATTTTTCCAATTTGATTTTGCTCCTCGGCCTTTGTCTCTTTCCCAAGTAATGCGATTTTGTATTTTCAGATATTTTTCAGCAATTAGAAAAAGGGCAGCACTCGAACGCCAATCACCACAAATATATACAGAAGCAGTTGGCTTTAGAGTTTTTACTAACAATGAAAACCAGCTTTCTAACCAGTTCATATACTCCGTAGTTGAGCGTTCTTTGAAAGAATTAGTGTTAAAAGTTTTTGTTAGATTGTATGGTGGATCAATAAAAAGTAGATCTACAAAAGCACTAGGAAGAAAATCCAAAACAGAAAAAAGATCTTGGTTAATAATTTTGTTTACTATTTCTTTAGAATTAATTTTATTACCTAATCTTACTAATTTATCTTTATAAAACTGTTTTTCTGAAGAATTAAATGTAAGCGTTCTATTTCTTGGTGCTCTTATTTTATCTATATTGTCCATGATGTTACCTAGTCTATGTTTACGGTTAAAATAATATATTAAAACAACATCACCAATATAAACTATATTTGCTTTAACTGGCAAAAAAACTCTACTTTTGGCAACTAGGTTTTACTTCTTAGCACTTAAAAGGTTGTTGCCTTTTTGTAATACTTCAACATAGCTATAAACCCCATTAAATAACGACTGGGCAATATGCTGGCGAAACTCTTTAGTTTGAAGTAGTTTAGCTTGCTCAGGGTTGTTAACAAAAGAAATTTCTGATAACACGCTTGGCATATTTGCCCCAATTAATACAATAAATGGAGCTTTTTTTACACCGCGATCTACTCCTGCTGCTTGGTTAATTTTACCAAGCCCTTTTACTAAATTGCCCTGCACTAATTGAGCAAACCCTTGAGATTCTAGTACTTTAGCTTCCAAAGCTATTTTCTGTAACAAAGATTGTAAATCGCGTGCATTACGAGTGGTTGAAGAATTTTCTCTTGCTGCTACTTCTAGTTCTTCTTTATTTGCGTTAATACTTAGGTAATAAGTTTCTATTCCACTAGCATCTACTGCTTGTCCAGAATTAGCGTGTATTGAAAGAAAAAGGTCTGCCCCTTGTGTATTAGCAATAGCGGTTCGTTCTTCTAACGCAACAAAATTGTCTTTATCTCTAGTCATCACTACATCAATTTCTGGGAGTTGTTGCTTAATTATCTCGCGTAAGCGCAGTGCTATATCTAAAACCAAGTCTTTTTCTTGCAAGCCATTAGGCCCTAAAGCACCTACATCATGGCCACCATGACCAGCATCAATTACAACTCGTTTTACCTTTAAGCCTAAGGCACGCATTAAAGAAAGTCTGTTTTCGTTTTGTTTGTGTATTAGGTTATCTAGTTCAGTTAATGAATTATTTGTTGGTATGTTGCTTATAGATTTATTTGGAGTGTTTGAAGTTTCGCTATCTTTACCACGTAGGTCAATCATTAAGCGATCAGGGTTATTAATAGTAAAAATTGAGTAATCACGAATTTTATCAAACTTTAAGTTAAACCGTACCCCTTTGTTTGATTCTTGAAAATAAAGCCCCTTTAATAATCCTTCAGTGTCTATGCCTAAGTCCTGTCCTAAAAGCTTAGGTAGCATTTTAGCTTCATGAACTTGTAGGACTAAAGAACTACTACTCATTAAAGTTTTTTCATAAGTTACTGGTGCAGAAAGGTCTATTACAATACGTGCATAATCTGACCCAGTAAAACTGCGAATACCAGTTATTTGTCTTTCTATAACATTTTCAACCTCTGTTAAATTGGGCGATGGTAAAGATTCTGCTAAACGGGCGATATTTGCTCTAGCTTCCCTAGCACTAAGTGAGTTAGGGAAATATTTAATTACTTCTGAATAGGCAAAAATAGCGTTTTCAGGATCAAATGGGGGTTGTTCTAAGACCTTTGCTAATCGAATTAAAGCCCGCGCACGATGTGGACTACTAGGATAAACACTAGCAATTTTTCGGTAATAATCAACTGCATTATAGTAATAGCGAGATTTACGCAAGTAGGAAGCAATTTCTTCAGAAAGCTCTGCCATTGCCATTAGTGCTTCATCTGCGTAAAGATGTTCTTGATCAACCTCTACCACTTGGCGATAAAGCTCTATTATTGCCAAGTATTCTTGTTCTATCCTCTCAGAACGTGGACAAGAATGTAGTTTATTATTAGCAATATCAGCTTGTTTAATTAATTTTCTAGCCAAAGATGCACTATCATCATTTTGTTGAGCTTCAAAACTAGGGCTACCACTAACGCTTAAAAGTAGCACTATAATTGTAAAAAAAATGATAAACCTATAGCGTGACTTAAACACCTAACAGCTACCTCCTAATACTAATTTTGTAATAAAAAATCTATACTATAAGGTATTTTAGAGCTAAGGCTTACTGCTACTAGTTTTTACTTAAAACCTAGTAATTTACCTTACTTCTATTTCAATTTAATACTATGATTTTTCTATTTCAAAACCGTATAATTTAGTGGGATAACAAAATTTTAGGGACTCAAGAGATTTAATGTCAAGGTTATCAACAGCTTAAACTTTTAGCTTTCCTTAGCCTAAGCAGTAACAAGCACTTGCAAGAAGAGGAAAAAATTCTAATGCTCAAAAAAGCAGATCATTATGCGATCAAACTTCTAGTAATCTATTAAGTAGCAGGGGTTAACTTATTGAAAATATTTATTAATAAACTTTTTTGAATTAAGTATCCATTGATTTATCTTTAGGCACTTAATTTATTAGATATTGAATTTCCTTGAATTTCCTACTGACAAAACACCTAA
>JAHFUF010000250.1:0-4201 GCA_023265235.1 Blastocatellia bacterium | reverse complement strand
AACACCTAAAGATTTGATAATCTCGTCTTACTAAGTTTTGCTAGTTAAGGAAAATCAAAAGCCTAATTGCTTTTAAGGTTACTTTAAAAAATATTATCTTTGGTAAGATCATGAATAATTCTGAGTCTAATTTTTTCTTTGAGCTAGAAAATGCGCGTTCTCTTGGTGCTAGGGAACAGCTTTTAAGCTGGGCAGAGCGTGTCTTTGGTGAACCTAGATTAGTAGGCCAATCTTTTGATGTACGACTCTTTGATATTACTAAGATTAGCCCTCAACAAGAAGCTCAGCTTTATAACAATTTTCAAGGCCGTGACAGTGAATTAGGAATGGGGCTAGTCAATTGGCGTAAAGTTGAATTAGCTGAAGTGGCTACACTTGTACGTACAGCAATAGCAAAACGCTATATGACTATCTCAATGGCACGAACAAGAATTGATACAATAGAAAAAATTAATCAAGCCGAGCCTAACCCTAAATTACATTACCCTGCAAGTAGCATCCAACAACTACAACAAGAAAGCGAACAAGCTAGTAAAGAATTAACTTATTTGCGATCTCGTATTGCTCAATTGTATGCTCTAGAAAATTTACTTAAAGCTATCCATAGCGAAGGCGGCCAAACTAATTCTCGTAGTGCTGAACAATTACTTAGGTCTTTAGGGCAGAGTTGGCGAGGACTACTTAGAGTAAGAGCTTGGACTGAACAATTTCGTAATATAGTAGGACATAAAACAGACCACTTACAACTTTATAGTTTTAATCGTGACACTCAAGGTTATTTAGTCAAACTAAACCCAGCTAGCCCCCCTATTGTGATGGGCAAAGACACTGCTAGGTATATGTTTCATATCTTAGAAGTAATTGATAACCTAGCCCTAGAAGTTATCCCTATTCTGGTAAAACCTAATAGGTTAAAAGAAACTGCCCAGTGGTATCCTGTGGCTACTTTACTTAGGGCAATTGTAGAGTTTTTCCATTTTTGTAATTTTGAAATACCAATTTTTTATCTTAATGTTGCAGTAGGTGTTGATAATCCTGCGCAAGTTTATCAAAAAGAAGCAGGTCATTGGCACACAGTACAAAACGATGAAGTAGCCGTTTCTTCGTCCTTTAAGCGTATGGCTCAAGAAGCAGCACTTTTACTAGCTGAAGCCAATCCACTGCTAGAATGTACTGACTTAAACCGATTGGATAGATTCTTAAAATATGTATCTACTAATATTAGTAATATTGAGCAAGTAGACGGCCAGGGCATCCAGCCATTTACTAGTAGTGGGCTTTCTGACTTTGATCTTGACCCTGCTGGACAAAAAATTAAGTTTTGTACAGCGTTCCCTTTAATGTCCTCACTAATTTATCAATTAGTTGGCAGTAAAAACGAGTTTCATCATATTCGTAGTAGTGCCCTAGGTGGGCCATTTGAAACAATTATTGGCATGGCAATGCTAGATCCAAAAGCTTTTAACCTACCTGCTAATACAGTTAATGCTTTAGATCGTTTTCATTACCTAGCAACTTTCTGGCGTGCTGTTGGTCGTCGTCGTGCAATTGCAATGTTTGGTGAAGAATATATCCAAAAAGTCTCACAGGGATTACAAGCCCTAGGCCAGCCAGGGCCAGAACATCCAACTTTTTTTACCATTAAAGTACCAAATTTTTCCATTAGTCGAGAACAAATGCTAAGCTCAGTAGCTGAAGCTCCTACGCTACAAGATGCTTTACCTGGACTAGTTATTACTGACCAAACAGGACTAATAGACCTAATTAATATTACCTGGGCACTTGCCGATGATTTTATGCTTTCTTTGCGAGAACTGAAGTCTAATGATGAGCTTCCATTAGCCATTGGTAGTTTTCCTCGCATGGTAGATAGCTATCGCAGTGAAATAGTAAAACGTTTTGACAAAAAATGGATTACTTCGATGAATTGGGTCTGGTCAATGATTCGTGGTTTGTCTCCTATGCTGTGGGATTTTTGGAGCAAAGTTGGTGTTGAACAAGCTTGGGATAATATGATTTCCCAGTCTCCAACTATGGCAGCATTAGGACTACTTTTAAGAATGTTCTGTGATACTGCTAGGTTAATCCTACTACTTGAAGTGTCTGGCTCGGCAGTGGCTAGCGGGTTAAGAATTAACTCAGAATCTGCCAGTCAAACACTTATTCTAGGGTTAGAAAGATTTTTGTTTGGTTCTAGTATATCTACCATCTTAGCTGAATCTATAGACTATTATTTTGATCCTGAAATTCAATTTGATTCTTGGTTAGCTTTTGTTAGTAGCTATAAGCTTTTTCTCCAACGCTCTATTAAAGACTTGGAACAAATGAATGCAGACACAGAACACTGTCAACTTTTACAAAATATCTATAATGAACTAGAAGACCTCTATCCAAACGTAGTATTAGCCAGTGCTCCGCCTCCCAAAACCCCAACTAAAGAACTACCAGAAATATTTTTAACACAAACCTCTGATCCAGAAGATAATCTAAAACTAATTCAAGAAAAAGATGCTCCAGACTTCCACAAAGTCTGCTTTGAACTACTAAGAACAACTAACCAAGACAGTGTTCTTTTCCTACGTATGCTTTCTATGTATCAAGACAAGGAAATGCACAAATGGATAAGCAAAGGAGCATATTACAAAACCATTATTGAACAACTACTAACAGACTCTCGCTATAGACGACTAATTTACACAATTCCAAGTCGTGCAGATAGTTTTTTCCGTTTGTTAGAGAAAATGGAAACCGAAGCTCGCATAGATCCTATTTCATTAGACTTGATACGTCCTCAAGTACTCGACTACTTTGGGCAACTAAATGAAGCTTATTCTGTTACAACATCAAGGTTTGCAACTTGTCCTAGAGTATTGCCACAGGAGAGTGCTGATATATTATCAACAAGGTTTATTGAGAAAAACTCTAACCAACCTTCCCAATACCCCTTTTTATTATTTTTGGTTTGTGATCACCCAATAATTTATCTAGATGCTTGGGATTTTGATGAAGAATATGATTTATCTCGCGCAATGGCTAGGATTCGTAGTGAAATGGAGATGATTTTAGGTAGAGATCAAATGGAAGATCCTTTTATTGAAATATTTATCTTAGCAGGAGGACAACTAGCCATTAGACCAGGACGAATTTATGTTTATGGTAGCCATCGCTCTTGTGAACCAGCTTTTCTTGAGCCAGATAAACCGCTCTCACGACTTATACTCTCTAAATTTGTTAGTAGCAAGTTTGCTTTAGCCTTAAGCATTTTACGTGCTCAATTTCCAGACCAAACCTTTGTAGTACAACCATAACAATGTAGGGACGAACAGTTCGCCCCTACATTTATGTTATTTTTATATTTTCATCAAGTCACAAAACATATTTCCTTATTCCCGATAATTTTTAATTTTTTCCTGCTAGCAAAGCTATTATGTCTTGATACTTTCTTTGCTCTGCTATAGCTAGTGCAGTTCTGCCATCTTTAGTTTTTAAGCCAAGCTCTGGGCTAGCTTTTACCAATACTTCCGCTATTTCATTATTACCATCACGCGCAGCATACATTAAAGCTGTCCATCCATCATTGTCTTGAGCATTTACATTTGTTTTTGCGTCTATTAGCATTTTTGCGACTTTAGCACTGTCTGTACAACGGCAAGAGCTTAAATACATTAAAGCTGTTTTTCCTTCTAAATCAGTAGCATCTACTTTTATCCCTCGGTCTAACAACAACTTAACTATTTCCGCATTAGGGTTAGTAGCAACTATCATTAAAGCATTACTTCCAACCTTATTAGACAAATTTATATCTGCTTTAGCATCTAATAATTTACTTATTGTAACTGTTTTTCCACCTCTAATAGCGATTAATAAAGGAGTATTTCCATTACTATCAGGTTTATTTATATCAACTTCCCCTGTACTTAAAATTTTGTCTACTAAATCTGCATGTCCATCAGCAGCAACATAGCCAAGTGCCTCTGTTAAACCGCCTTTAATCCCTTGTTTAACCAATCCTTTGTCAAAGAGTAGCCTTAGAACACCCGCTTGGCCATTTGAAGCAATTCTAGATAGAATTGTTTTATCACTTGTTGCACTTTCTATTTTTGCCCCAGCCTCAATAAATATCCCTATCATTTCTTCATCACCTAATTCTAAAACATAACTTAAGCCAGTTTTTCCATCCTTAGACTTGGCATTAATATCA
>JAHFUF010000249.1 GCA_023265235.1 Blastocatellia bacterium | reverse complement strand
GCTGATGGTTATTTTGTAATCCCTTACACTATTGGTAACTATTTGGCTAGTACTACCCTAGAGAAAACCGACATTTCTCATCAAAGCTTTAAGCAAGTTGAAACAGAAACCTCAGATCGAGTCAAAAAACTCCTCTCAATAAAAGGTAAAAGAACAGTAGATTCTATTCATCGTGAACTAGGAAAGCTAGTTTGGGATGAATGTGGAATGGCTCGTAGTGCTGAAGGCTTAAAAAGAGGTCTAGAAAAAATACCTGCCATTAAGGAAGAATTTTGGCAAAATATTAATGTACTTGGTGATGGCGAAGAGTTTAACCAATCTCTAGAAAAAGCTGGTCGAGTAGCAGACTTCCTAGAACTAGCTGAACTAATGTTTATGGATGCTTTAACTAGGGAAGAATCCTGTGGTGGACACTTCCGCACCGAATACCAAAACGCAGAAGGCGAAGCAATGCGTAATGATCAAGATTTTAGTCATGCTGCTGTTTGGGATTATCAAGGCGAAGGTAAAAAACCACTACGACATAAAGAAGAACTTTCTTTTGAGTATGTACACCTAGCGCAACGGAGTTATAAGTAAATGAACTTAGTGCTATATGTTTGGCGACAAAAAAATGCGCAATCTCCAGGGCAAATGGTGCGCTATGATGCAAAGAATGTTAGCCCTGATATGTCTTTCTTAGAAATGCTAGACGTAATGAATGAAGAATTAATTTCTAAAGGCCAAGACCCTATTGCCTTTGACCATGACTGTCGGGAAGGTATTTGTGGTTCTTGTGGCTTAATGATCAATGGTCAAGCACATGGCCCCAAAAAAGCTACTACTACTTGTCAACTACATATGCGCTCATTTAAGGATGGAGATTCTGTCTACATCGAGCCTTGGAGAGCAAAAGCTTTTCCTGTAATTAAAGATCTAGTAGTAGATCGTAGTGCTTTTGATCGTATTATTCAAGCCGGGGGTTATGTTTCTGTTTCTACAGGAAATGCTCCAGACGCAAACTCAGTACCAATACCAAAAAATAATGCTGAGCGTGCTATGGATGCAGCATCATGTATTGGGTGTGGGGCATGTGTAGCTTCTTGTCCTAATGGTTCAGCTATGTTATTTACTTCGGCTAAAGTTGGGCATCTAGGATTATTACCCCAAGGACAACCAGAGCGTAAGGAACGGGTATTAAATATGGTTGCTACTATGGATGCAGAAAGCTTTGGTAGCTGTACTAATCATCGTGAATGTGAAGCTGCCTGTCCTAAAGAAATCAGCATAAATTTTATTGCTCAAATGAACAGAGATTATTTTTGGGCAAGCTTAACTTATCAAAAATCTACTGCTAGTGGTGGAGGAGAATAGAGCTATAATATATATCTTAAAAATCAGGAAACAGGAGTTAACATGAAGGAAGTCCATATTGAAAAAAGCGTCATACCATATCACTGGACTTTTGAAACTATTCTGCCAGAGATGCCATTTCCACTGACTACTGGATTTAATGTGCTTTGCCAAAAATTAAACCCTTTTGGCCTTTCACCATCTAGAGAGAGAGTTTTATTTCAAGCAACATTTGGAAGACAAAATACCGATTTCAACAGGAAATCGATATCTAACCAAGAACCAAACGACTCATTTATTAAAATCAAAGAAGTACTAAAAAGAATTCAAGAGCTAGGCGTGTGCATTCCATTCTCTTTTCCTGTGGAAGAATATTTGTTTCACTACCCTGATCTAATAGAATCTATATTACCTATTTGCGAAATTGTTAAAACCAAATTCAAAGAATCTACAAACCTTTCCCTAGAACTTTATCGAGATAAGGAAGGCGATGATAGCTATTTAACCATTTACGTTCGCCAAAAAGAGTATGGCAAAACTATTATTAATGAGATCGATGAGATTTTTTCACAATATGAGCTTTATCTTTTTGATAAAAAGGGTTGGATAATTGTAACTACAGATTTTCGTCCATCTATGTAAAATATGTCTTTTGACTGGAAAGAATATCTTAATCTAGCTAAATATATCCACGATAAACAGGGAAGTGACTTTAGTTCTGAAGCATCATATCGATGTGCAGTGAGTAGAGCTTATTATTCTGCCTTCTGTTATGCTCTAAATCATGCTGTAGATTTCTTAGGTTACAGTAAGTCTTCTACCCCACAGGACGATCACGGAAAGCTTAAAGCATATTTTAAACAAAAACGTAGAAATGATATCGCCATTGCTCTTGATCAGCTAAGACAGTGGCGAAACCTTTGTGATTATGAAAATAATGTTGCTTCGCTTCCAGATTTAGTTGCAGGAGCATTTATTAAAGCTGAGAAGATAATAAATAGTTTGGCAACAAGTGAATAATAAAAAATTGTATCTTTTGTTATTCTTTAAATCCCAACTTTATCACAACATATTTTTAACCCAGTCTTATTAACAATTTTTGGAGGTAGCAATGTCAGAAAGTAAGCAAATGGCTGGTGCTCGGTCTAGTGAGTTATTTGCACAAGCCCAACAACATATTCCTGGTGGAGTTAACAGCCCTGTTCGAGCTTTTCGTGCTGTAGGGGGCGGGCCGCTTTTTATTTCTAGTGCTAAAGGAGCAGAAGTTACTGATGCTGATGGTCGAACTTATATTGATTATGTTGCTTCTTGGGGGCCAATGATCTTAGGACATGCTCACCCTGAAATAGTTGCTGCAATTCAGCAAGCAGCCGCACGAGGCACTTCTTATGGCGCACCAACAGAACTAGAAGTCGAATTTGCTCAAGAGATCAAGTCTGCCTTGCCTTCAATAGAAAAAGTTCGTTTGGTAAGCTCTGGTACTGAAGCGGTTATGAGTGCAATTCGTTTGGCTCGTGGATTTACAGGACGAGACAAAATAGTTAAATTTGTTGGTTGTTACCATGGTCATAGCGATGCATTACTAGCCAAAGCTGGTTCAGGCATCGCTACTTTTGGACTTCCTGATTGTCCAGGGGTGCCAGCAGAAACCGTTAAACATACTCTTACCTTGCCTTTTAACGATATTACAGCCCTAGAAGTATTGTTTAAGGAAATTGGCTCAGAGATTGCCGCTGTAGTCCTAGAACCAATTCCAGGTAACATGGGTTGTGTGCTACCAAAATCGGGCTTTTTGCAAAAATTACGTGAAGTTACTAGCGAAGCAAGATCGCTACTAATTTTTGATGAAGTAATCACAGGATTTCGTCTTGGTAGAGGAGGCGCGCAAGCACTCTATAATATTAAGCCAGACCTTACTTGTTTAGGTAAAATTATTGGTGGTGGTTTACCTGTTGGTGCTTTTGGTGGGCGTGCAGATATAATGGATTATTTAGCCCCTGTTGGCCCTGTTTATCAGGCTGGTACATTATCAGGTAACCCTTTGGCTGTAACTGCTGGGCTTACCGCACTCAGGATTTTACAAGATGAGTCAATTTATAGAAAATTAGAGACACAAACGACTAAACTTGTTTCTGCAACAAATGATGCAGCAAAAGAAGCAGGAATTGCAGTAAGTATTAACTCTATAGGATCAATTTTTACTTGCTTTTTTACTGACCAAAAAGTAGTAGATTGGGATTCAGCTAAAACCTCTGATACAGCACGATTTGCTAAGTTTTTTAGAGTAATGTTATCAGAAGGTATTTATATGGCACCATCACAATTTGAAGTAGGGTTTGTTAGTGCTGCTCATACAGATGAACTACTAGAACGAACCGCTAAAGCAGCAAGAAAAGCTTTCAAAACATTAGTATGAAAATACTTTTACGTAATATTAGGAAAAAGCTATTTAAGGTGATTACTATTTTAGTAATTCTTGGGATAGTTTTTTCTCCTAGTAGTGCTTTGGCATGGTCTGGTAAAGGGCATGTGATAATTACTAGAATGGCTGTCAAACTGCTTGTTGATGACCCTAGCACACCGGCTGAGTTAAAAGCTATTTTGATAGAAGGCTTAGGGAATAAAAATAAACTTAATGAATTTGAAGCTTATATAAATAACACAAACAATTTACGAATGTTTGATGCTGGTCTAGATAGTTTTTCTGTTAGACCAGATGATTTAACCGCTTCAAAATCTCCTATACCAGCTTTTGGTATTAACGAGCCTTTAACACATTATCTAGATACGGAATTTTTTAATCTAGATCCCGCTAGACAGAATTTTTTACCAGATGGTTCAAATAAAATAAACCCAACAGATTTACCCCGTAATCCAAAAGATAAGCGTTATTTAGAAGGAGGGTTTATTACTTTTCGCACAGAACAATCTTATAAAAGCCTAGTAGAGAGCCTAAAAGAGAATTATTCTAATGATCAGGTTTTTTTATGGATAGGCTATTTATCTCATTATATAGCAGATTCTTACCAGCCTTTTCATTCAACAATAGATTATCAAGGGCATCAATGTCCTTGTAATCAAAAGCGAGAGAAAAAACATAACTTACATGGCGACTTAGAAGGACTGCTATTTGAAGATGGGAGCGAGGCAGGGAAAAAGAACCGAGAAAAGTTTTTGCAGTATTTTAATCAAACTATTTCTAGGTTAAGCGAGAATAAAAAACAGGAAACTATAGACCCTTATTTAGCCGTTGTAGATGCTTTACTGTCTGGCTACGATTATTTGCCAATGCTTTGCCGTGCTGGTGAAGTTGCTTTAGGAAAAGAGAAACTTGATGCAAATCTTTGGTTTAACTATCAAGAAAAAATAGCAGATAAAGAAATTAGTGTATTACAAGTAAAAGCTGAACGTATGGCACAATCTGCTGTAAAATTACGTAGTCTAATTATTCAGGCATGGAACGACGCACAAGCTAAAAAAGTTCACTAAATTCTAGAAATTTTTCAAACTTTCTTGTTTTGCCTTAGCTCTAAATAACAAAATTATAAGTCAAAGATTATAAGACAAAGCTGGATCGCTCGAAAGTGGGAGCAATTTCCTATGATACCAAAAGGCGTTGAGCCAGAAGGTGTTGAACAAGATAACGAGATAATAGAGCGAACACTTAATGGCGAGCCAGAAGCTTTTAACATCTTGGTACGACGGTGGGAACGTCAAATATACGCGCTTGCATTTCGGATGTTAGGACGTGAAGAAGAAGCTTATGATATTTCTCAAGAAACTTTCATGTCCGCTTATCGCAATTTGAGCAAGTTTCGTGGTGAAGCAAAATTTTCTTCTTGGCTTTACCGTATCGCGCTTAACTGTTGTCATACAAGGTTGCGTACTCATGGTGTTAATGATCTTTCTCTAGAACAACAACTAGAAGATAGAGGTTTTGAACCAGCCACTAATGCGGAACATCTTAATGAAGGACTTCAGCGTGATCAGGTTGCAGGAATGGTAAAACGAGCTTTAGCAGGACTACCTCCAGAAATGCGTCAAGTAATAATAATGAAAGAATACCAAGGGTTAAAATTTCATGAAATAGCAGAAGTTCTTAATATACCTATTAGTACTGTAAAAACTAGAGTTTATACTGGGTTAGAACAATTAAAACAACGCTTAAGTCACTTAAAAAGCGTTTTGTAGGATGCAAGGAAGCTTATGAAAAACCAAAATAATAACTGTCAATATAAAGAAGATTTAATTACCTATCTCTATGGAGAATGTACTCCAACAGAGGAATATACTTTCAAACAACACTTACAAGAATGTGCTGGCTGTAAAAAAGAAGCTACTGATTTTGGTATGGTGAGAAAAAGCTTACAGACCTGGCAAGTACCAGAAACTCCTCGTATTGTTCTGGATTTAGCTGTAGCGCGTCCTCGTTCGCTAAGGGAAATCTTACAAGAGCTTGGATCCATATTGCCAGCCTGGTTTAAATATGGCACTGGTTTTGCCTCAGCTTGTGCTACTAGCTTGTTACTACTAGCGGTGTTTAACACTCAAATTCGTTATGACCAAAATGGTTTTAGTTTCAATGTTGCTTTGTTTGGTAGCTCAAACACAAATCAAACTACAAACCTTACCAATCAACGAGTGACAAATGACGAAGCTACTCAGGCAATGATCTCAAAAGCCTTAAATGAAAAAGAAGCCCAATTAAATCAAGTTTTAGAAGAAAAACGTACCCAAATAGAAAAAGAATTACGTAAACAAATTGACCTTTTAACAGGAGAGCTTTCTGAGAAAAGCAATAATGAGCTTTCAAAAGCCTCTTTAGAGCTAAAACGACAACACCATGCTGAGTTAGAAAAAGCTTTGCAACAAATTAAACGTCAACGTGGTCAAGATAGAACTGGTGACGAAGAGGATCCTTTTAATCTTTGGGGAGGGATTGACGGTAAGGTGTTAGAAAAAGCAATCGAAAATACTCGAAAGTTTGATCAATCAGGTCAATAAGCAAAAGTTTCTTTAGCCCCTCATATTAAATTAATTCCCTAAGCCTAATTATTAATCTATAGTTGGGCTTTTTCTTTTAAGCATTCTAGTTGGTGGTAATAATTCAATAAAATATTTGATTGTGATGTAGGGGGTTTACTAGCTAAATGGGTTAGTTTTTTTATATGGCTTATAAAATCTTTTCCTAGGCTAGCAAATTGAGTAGCTTTTTCTATAGCTAACTCATAGGCACTGTTGTTTGCAAGTGCTTGAATTAGCCCTATTTCTAGGGCTTGGCTAGCAGTAATTCGCTCAGCCGTAGCAAAAAGCTGTTCAGCTTTGTTTCGTCCTACTATTTGCGGTAATCGATAAGTCCCACCAAATCCTGTAATTATTCCAATATTTGCTCCAGGATGAGAAAATATTGCTCGGTCTGAACCGTAACGAAGATCACAAGACAAGGCTAAGTCTAAGCCTCCACCCATACAAAAACCATCAATAGCTGCTATTACTAATTTAGGAGAGCTACTAATAGTGCGAAAAAGATTACTACCTAATAAGGAAAAGTCTACTGCTGATGAAGGGGTGAGCTTAAGTAATTGTTTAATATCTGCACCTGCTGCAAAGGCTTCTCCTAAACCATGTAGGACTAATACAGAGGTTTTAGAAGATTGGCTTAACTCAGAAAACACACTTGTTAATTGCTGTAAAGTCTCTATGCTCAGTGTATTACGTAAGGTAGGGCGGTTAAGTGTAATAATTGCTACACTATCACAAGTTTCACAAGTAGAGACTAATAAATTAGGAGGTTCAATTTGACTAATCACGCACTTTGACATTTTCACGTAAAAACTTTACTGCTTCTTCAGTTGATGCCCCAGGTGTAAAAACTTGTGAAACGCCCAATTCTTTTAATTTAGGAATATCTTCATCA
>JAHFUF010000248.1 GCA_023265235.1 Blastocatellia bacterium | reverse complement strand
CGTACTGAGCGAGAGTTAAAAGCTAAAGATTTTGCTACTTTGCTTAGTATTGATCCTGTTACTTTATCTCGTTGGGAAAATGCTCAACAACAACCTTCTAGCCAGAATGATTCTTTTATTCGTACTCTCTATACAGTCCTTTTTAATGAGCAAATGCAGCAGCTTTTTCCTGAATCCTTGATAAAAACCTAGGATTATCTAGTAATGGTTGGGATTCTAATAATAAACCTATTGTAATCATTAATACTATGGACTTTAGCTATAGCTATCAACATCACGTCCCTTCATTAGAAGCTATTTTGGCCTATTAAATGGCTGTTGGCAATAATCTAGTAACAAACTATGGGTAAAGCGACAAACTTCTATAATGTAATTACGAAACATCCCCATGCGTGTGGGAAAAACTTGGCTTTGGTGGGCTGGCTACTGCGCTAATAGGAAACATCCCCATGCGTGTAGGGAAAACTTCATTTTATCGAAAATCTTTTTAATAAGTTGCGAAACATCCCCATGCGTGTGGGGAAAGCTGAATTACGTGCAGCGGCGCGACTATTCAAGCAGAAACATCCCCATGCGTCTAGGGAAAACTTATGAAATCACTAGTCAATTTTATTTCTAACCGAAACATCTCCATGCGTGTAGGGAAAACATCAATCATCCCTTCTTCTATGCTGCCGGTCTCGAAACATCCCCATGCGTGTAGGGAAAACATTGATTTGTTAGTCTTTAAGGCATTAACTACCGAAACATCCCCATGCGTGTAGGGAAAACTAATGGTGACTTATTTAATATTTCTGCTAAGTCGAAACATCCCCATGTGTGTGGGGAAACGCCAGTACCACCAGCTAAAAGAGTATCTATAAGCGAAACATCCCCATGTGTGTGGGGAAAACTGAACAAGCTCTTTACCATATTGGAGGGTAGCCGAAACATCCCCATGTGTGCGGGGAAAACGTAATTCTTACTCTTCTCTTTTTCTTCCAGATCGAAACATCCCCATGTGTGCGGGGAAAACGTAATTCTTACTCTTCTCTTTTTCTTCCAGATCGAAACATCCCCATGTGTGTGGAAAACTGAGAAAACTACGTAGAAATAATATAGCAAATTTTAACTTGCTAGTCCAACAGATAAAAGCCCAAATCCATAGCCTTTAGCAGAACCTATTCCCCCTTTTAATGCTATTAAGAACTTCTCTTTATCTGTAACAGTAATTTGTCCTTGAAATACAACAGAGTTAAATATTAATTTCTTTTTCTCTCTACCATTAGCTCGCCAACCTGATAAATAATGTTCTTTAGAGACAACCACATTACTGTATTCTATATTGTTTCCTAATACTACATTAACTATTTCAAATCCATGTTGAGTCCCCTTCCTTTTTAGCCAAGATATTAGTTTGGATTCTTCTGTTAATGGCCTCCGTTTCTCATGCTCATCTCTTCCTGTTGGGTTTGCTCTTAAACGAAAGCTTAGTATTTGACCTTCTTTTATTCGATTAAAGAAAAATGCAATAGATTTGCATATCATACTATCTTCTATTGGTTTTAAATAAGTATCTGGCAGTTTACTCCAATCTGGCATTGCTACTGATTGCACTAAAACCATTGCTTCTTTAGTTTCTGGATTACGTTCTACTCTATAAAGAAGTCTCGCTTCTGTCACTTCCGTGTTTGCATTTTTATTTCTATTGTCTTGAAAGGGTAGGCAAGAAAGAATAGTCCTGTGCATCTGTTGACAATCATTCAAATCACGTCTTACTTGTTCATACCCTTTATTAAGTATTAATTTTGATAGATACATAATAGTTAGTTTTTAATCCAAATATTTCTTTTATAAAAATGTCTTTTTCCGTTATAGATGGCCTGATCCCTTATTACTAAATTAGGATTTCCTTCTATCTCTTGCTCACTATAAATAACTCCTTTATTTGGCTCAACCATAGATAAAGCTTCAAGGAAATTATTTGCTTGCACCTCTTTTTCAAATAAAGGTCTACTTATAGGACAACTCTTTCTTCCTAAATATGGCACAAAGATAGGTTTTTTAATTGCTTCTTTTATTTGACCTAAAGAGTATCCGTTTTCAGCATCACTTTCATTTATATTATTTATATTATTTATATTATTTATATTATTTATACACTCTATAACTACTGTAAATTCTGCATCTAAAAGATATTCCCTCTTGGTTACTACTGCATAATTTAGTATAGAACCATCGAGCCTAGGAACATTTTTAACTGTGTGAAAGTCTACTAGTTTTCTAATTGGTATTGTTCTTTCATCTGCTCGTACAGCAAAACGCAATGATTTATCTAATAATTTATGCTTATCTAATTCTTGATGCCTAATCCCTAAACAAGCTCCTAATAAACCCACTAGACCACTACGAGTTGGAAAATCCAAGCTTGGGCGATAATCTTCATAAGTATGCCCTCCCCAAGCTTGCATTGCTCCTTTTAACTTTAAGATTAAATAGTTCTGCACTTTTTTAGCTCCTATTTAATGACCTTGTTTGACCCATTCTTGTAGCTTACTAATACTTGGTTTCTTTTCCTCACTAAATAAGTTAAAAACCATATCCTTTGATTCTATTGCATATGCAGTCTTAAGCTTTTCAAAATAGCTTTCTAACCCGTTTATTGAGGTTTCTGTAAACCCACCTTCTCTGTCTTTTTGCACTGGTTTTTCAAATGCGTCTGAAAGTGAAATTGGCTCGTCGCTAAAACTAGCTAATATATAATCTGCATAGTTAAAAGCTGCAAAACTATTTTGTTTTCCCTTTGGCACTACCGTAGAAAGTAAGTAGACTAGGTATGAGCATACTTCTAACGCTTTTGCTTTATCGTTACCTAAATTCTCTGCTAGTAGTGGCACATTAACACTGCAATACCTATAAAATGTTCCTGTAGCAAAATCTTGTGTTCCTATATGGCCTGCTGTTGTTTTCCCGCTGTTAGCATCAGAAAAATCATCTACTGCTGTAAACCAATCTAGCTGTGATGTATGTTGATGAGTGGTAAAGGAATGTGCTAGTGCCATACCTGCTTCTACAGAGTCCAATAATCCACTTGTTGTCATTCTCCCTGATAGTGCTATATCTACGCTGCTAGCTAGCGCCTTACGTAATTCATTTTTATTATCTGCAATTCTTTTTGTTAACTGGCGATGGCTTAGACCTTCTTTTTCTGCTACTTTTACTATTTCACAAAGCCCTGCTACTTCTGCCAGTGACCACGGAATAATTGAGCCTGATTGTGACTCTGAAGTAATCTCTTTAGCTGATATATTCCCTTGAGTATCTTTTTCCCCATCAGCACTAGCCAAACTAATTGTTTTTCTGATTAGTTCTGGAGAATATTTACTTTTTAATTGCTCAACATATTCATCTGCAAGTGCTCCTATTTCCCTAGTACGATCAGAGGCTTCTCCCAGCTTCTTTTGATAATAGCTACTGCCTCTTATTGCATACTTTAGGCTTTGAGAAGACACTCTTGCTCTTGTTACTCCACCAAACACCATATGCTTTTGCAAATTATTATTATCTCTGTTTACACAAGACGCAGCATGAGAAATCAATACATGGATATTTAGAAAATTATGCTCAGACATTTATTTATTTTTACTCCTTTTTACTGATTTTTTAGCCGTAATGGAATCGTTGACCTTAACTTTGTGGCTAGAAGGTTTAACTTTATTAATTACTGCATTTGTCCCGGATATTTTAGTTTTTTTGGCTGTTATCGTTTCTTTAGGTGATTTCTGATTTTTAGCAGTATTTGTAGAACTATCTACTTCTTTAATTTCTTTAGCTTCTTTGTTATCTATTGCTATTATTTGCATTTCTTCTATGGTGATTGTTTGTGCTATTTCACCGCCTTGAGTGGCTTGAGTTTGTTGAAGTTCTTGAGCTTTTGCAACTGCTACTCTTTCTACTATTATTTCTACTTCTGTCTGGGCAACAGATCGTGATTCTATTTCAGATTGTGCTATTTCAGCTTGCTTAATTCGGTTAATAGATAATAGATAATCAGTTAAAAGCTGTTGCTTTTGTTTACCTCCCCAAAAATAGAGCATTTCTCCAAACTTCTGCCAATTAACAGTTAAATCTTCTTTCTTATAACCCTTTACAATATCTCTTAGTTTTATTAGATCGTTAGGACTATCTGAATGAATAAGTGACTCTAGCCTATTTAGATTTAGTTTTAATTCTGCTAATTGTGTTCCTAAACTAATGGAATTAGCATCTTTGTGACGTGCTAAGTATGGTAAAAAATAAAACACCCTTTGCCATTGTTTAGTTAACTTTTCATCCTTTGGTAGCAATCGATAACTAATAGCTATTCTGGCTAAATCTTCTGGTAACACTACTCTACGTATTTCCGCTTTTTGACCCGCTTTGAGCTTATCAAAACTTTCTTTAATTGCTATAAAATTAAAGTCTTTTTTATCAAACATTAACTGTTTCCTTTTTGGATTTAGATAACTTAGTTATCGCTGCATTTAGAGTTTTTCTGGAAGCATTTAGATGGTTGTTCATTGTCTGATACCCGCTAGCAAAATCAACTAATAATTCATCCCCAATTCTAGTTAATTTACTAATAAACTCATCTATTGCCTGCTCTTTATCCTCAAAACTATTAATTCTAGCAATTAAAGAATGAACAATTGACTCTGATTTAGAGTAATATACTCCTTGTAAATCACTAACAATATTACCTAGGCTTCCACCACTTAATTTATCTAGATTTGCTGAAAGCCCTAATCCATAAGCTTTTCCTCTGACCAGATTGCCTATTTCTACTCCTAAGAGCAAAGCATGCTGTATTTCTTCACTATTAAGCTTTTCTGTTAAAGAAAAACTCTCATGACGACGTTCTATTATTTTTGCTTGATTGTTGATGTAACCACCAACTATTAAATTAAGCTGTTGATTTGGAAATATTTCTCTATATTGCTCTATAACCAATGCTGGCAAAGTTTGAGTATCTTTTTGTTTTTGCTCGAAAACAAAAGCAGCTAATTGTGTCCAGCTTGGCCTACTATCATTAAATGAATTATAAAATGTTATTTGTTCGCCTTTTTTATTAACAGAAACTCTTGGTGAATGCGGGTGAAGAAAATCACTGACCAGTTTGTAGTCAAACTTTTGACGCTTAAAACCAATTATCGATTCTTTAGTTTCTACTCCACAGCTATCGCAAATTATTTGTTTTTGTTGTACTTCTATTTGAGGTTGCGTTTGAGGTTGTTGCCAAACTAACTCTATTAGTGCTGGTTGCCAGAATAACCCACGTAGTAAACCAAATTTAGCCGCTTCAACATCCTGACCTTTTTCCACTTTGACAACCCAATTAGGGATATTTACTGTATTAGTTGGATAGTGCCTAGAAATAAATCCTTGCGATAAAACATTTAGCCAAATTGTTTCTCTAAGAGTCCTACCTTTAAGGAGCGTGGTAATAGGTGCTGCTCCTCGTAAGGGGTTCTTAAATCCACCACCAAATGAAGGTGTTGAGGTTGCTTGATTAAACAATGCTATTACTGCACAGCTAGCGCAAATTTGACTGATTCTACTAGCTGCATTGTAATGCCAAGTGTGGTTATTACCTTCTGGTAATCCATTGAATAGTTTTTGTATTGGGACAACATCTTTACTATTTAGTCCTCTGGTTTGCAAAAATGGAAATTGCAATTCTTTTAAGTCAAACCATCTTACATACTCTTTCACAGCTTTCTGGTAGTCTTTATTATTTAGTGGTTGTCTTAGGCAAAGTTTAAGTTGTTCTTCACTATTAACCTTAAATATACTCTGAACTAATGATATACATATCTCTAATGCAGCCAACTCCATATCATCTCTATGATGAACTATTTCCCAATCACCTTCATTGCATAACAACTGTTCTAAGGAAAGTTGCTCCATACTAGCCTTTTTAGTGATGACAGGTATCCATTTATCTAAAAGTATATTCAAAGCATTCTCCTGATTTGTACTAATTTTAACTAAGACTATAACTACAACTAAACTACTAACGAAACATCCCTGTTCTAGCGAGGAAAACTGGAAGTAAAGCTGCTAAAGCTATGTTTAAATCGAAACATCCCCATGCAAGTAAGGGGAACTCATAAAACTACCTATTAAAATAAAATACTAGCATCTAGGCAAACTAGTGATACTAAGCCCTAAAAAACACCTTTACTAATAAGCAGTTTCTTGATCGAGTCGTCAGATACATTATATATTTGTGATAGCTTATGAACAGATATATTCTGGTTATATAGATGACAGATTTTAGAAACTTGATCAAGTTTTAGACCAGCAATAGGTTTTTCTCGTGAAATACCATGACTTTTAATAATACGCCTTATAGTGTGTTCTGAAACATCAAAATTCTGTGCAATATCAGAAAATACTGCGCCTTTTTGATACAAATCAATTACTTGTTGTTCTTGATCAGCCGAAAGTTTTTTTCTAGAAATCGTATTCTTCTTACGAAAAATAACTAAATTTTCTTTTTTGAAAAAGCTTTTCAGCGTAGTAGGACTTGTATTATACGTAACGGCTAACGTACATATATTTTCCCCCTTTTTGTGTCGGTCGTAAATTTCGCTTATTTGTTCCAGCGTTAATGGACATCTAGTATAAAATGATGCCTTTCTAATAGGTATCTCTAACAAATGTAAATGTTTGCAAATTAGATCATGAGAGACATTAAATTCTGCTGCAATTTTAATAGAGGACATACCTTGTTGATACATCTGGACTATTTTTTCTATATCTTGAGATGATAAACTATTGTAATAACCCGCTTTACTTCTTTTACGAAGAATCCCTAGTGTTGTTAGTATTTTAACTACTACTGAAAGGCTAAGGTCGAGAGAAGAAGCTATTTTTTTAGCTGATTCTCCATTTTGATATCTATCAACGATTTCTTTACTTTGCTCAGTAGCGAAAACAATATTAGTTTCTTTAGCTACTGAAAAAATATCTAATCGCTTTAAATGCGTCAACACTGTAGTTTTGCTCAACCCTAAAGAGCTAGCAACTTCTGCCACTCTTCTTTTGATTAAGTACTGTTGAGCTATCTCTTGTATTTGTTCTTCTGTTAAAGCCTTACCTTTCGCCATAGAGTTTTTCCTTAAAAGTTAAGCTTTATTTATCATTACCCTTGTTTTCGACTGTTTTAATAGCCTACTGTAAATACAATAAATTATAGTAGGTCGCCCATGAAATTCTAAAACAGTAAATTCAGC
>JAHFUF010000247.1 GCA_023265235.1 Blastocatellia bacterium | reverse complement strand
CAGCATCACCTACTATTTTAGTAAATGCTCCAAGCCCCATTATTTTAGCACCAAGTTTTTCTGCCATTCTGGAAGCTTCTTCTAAGCGTTTATAAGTAAACTCTGGGTCTCGGCTCATCATTTCTTCTGGAGTCGCGCCTAAAGCAATTAACCAGCCTTCCGCTTCTACGCCTTGAGGAGATTTAATCCCTGTAACGTGTGAATAAATAAAAGGCGGAGAATAAGCCATAGTAGTTTCTACTAGCTGCTGAAGTTGTTTAGGAGCGTCTTGCATCCACTTTAAGTAAGGGTGCTTAAATAAATATCGACGACTAAGTGGGTGAATAACAAAAGCGAATTTGTGTTTTTCTTTTGGTGCACCTTGAGGATAAATAACTTTAGGTTCAATGTTAGCTTTGTCAATTAATTCTAGATAATCATTTTCGGTAATCTCTTGAGGTTTTTTATCTAGAAAAGCTGCAAAAAGTGCGTGTACTACATTGATGTCTACACGTTGCTTAAAAAGATCTGGCACAGTAGTTATAATGGTTCGTACACCACGCTTTTTAAGTAGTGCAATACCTGCTTCATCAACAGAATCTGTAACAACTATTTTATTAGGTAACATACTTGGTGTGTAGTGGCGTATATAAGTATAGTCCCCAATAATAATCTCAGCTTTTTCAAAGGGTTTACCAATCAGTAGTGGTTTCCACTGATCTCCGTCCCATCCTTTAGGATAAAACCAGGAGTAAGGCAGACGAGTAAGTACTGGCATTGAAGCCGCAGCATAATACTCTAAAGCATTAATAGAATCTAGTACATAGGGTGTATTAAAATGAATTAGTGGATCACAAAAAGAAAAATTATTTGTATATTCCTGCATAACTTGCGCCATTTCATATTGAGCAACACCAGAAAGAAATAGCACATTTTCATAATTAAATAGGTCTTTTAACCTTTGATTAATAGAACGAATTGTCCAACCTTGCAAAATAGATTTTAGTCCTCGACCATCAGCAATTGGGGTCTTTCTTGCTTGTTTAATAACACTTTGTGCTTCTTGGTGAATATGAACAGTATTACCAATCTTAAAGTAAGCACTAATACCGCCTAGCCCAATAACATCCACTTGGCCATCATATTCTTTTATACGTTTTTTTACCAAATCAATATTGCCATCGCAGCCAACCCTTTTGACTTGAAACTTTTTACCTAAAAAATTACCTGTAAACTCATAGTCATGCTCGGCTTTACCAAGGCTAACACTGACGATTTTTTTCATAAAATCTCCTAGAAAAATTTGTGGATGGGGTTAAAACTAAAGTGTCAAAGGCATGGCACTTATTATTAAAACCTACATTATATAACGGAGGGCTAGCTAAGAAAAACAGAGCTTGACGGTTTATAAACAAACACTTAACAGAATTAACAAAACACCTACCCTGGTAATTTAGAAATATATCCTCGACGTGCTCTTACAGTATATTTTTTTGATTTTGATACTACAGAGATTGTGTGATATTTCCCATCTAAAGATGTGGTAGGGGGATAATAGCCGACAGCATAGCCACTACGTAGTTCATCAGAAACCTGCTCAGCTATTGGGGTTAAATCTCTTTCACTACTAGGAAAAAAGCAACCACCAGCAGTTTCTTCTGCCAAATTTCTTAGTACTAATTCTGGATTATCAACCATTTGGCCACTATCAAGTTTAATTTTTTGTTGTCCAGCAGCAAAAGCTTGTTTTTCTTGAGCAGTATAAATTCCGATTATATAACAAGGTATTCCTGTTAATTGGGCAATAGGAATAATATCATTAAAACTTTTACGGCTATGTTGATCTAGACCATCTGTAATTAACACTATAGCTTGGCGTAGTTGCTTAGAATTTTTATTAGTATGTGTCATTCCTCTAGCTAAAGCATCATACATTGCTGTACCACCAAAAGGTTTAATTCTTTGAATTTGTTCGTTTAATAGCTTATTATCACTAGTAAAATCTTGTATTAAACTAGTACGATCATCAAATTTCATTAAACAAACTTCATCCTTTGGGTTCCCATTAAAAATTAATGTTTTAGCGGCCTTGAGAGCTTCTATTAATTTGCCATTCTCTATCATACTAGTAGAAGCATCTATCATAATACAAAGGCTTATTGGTTCGTTTTGTTTAGAAAAAAAGCTAATTTCTTGTTTTTTTCCATCTTCATAAAGTTCAAATTCTTCTTTCATCATATTTTGTGCATAGCGGTTTTTTGTGTCCTTAACTAGCACATTAAGTAATACCACCTCTCCACCTATTTTGATAGGATCTAGTTTTTCGTCTTCTTCTTGTTCTTTAGGCTGAGGTTCTTGTGGTTGTTGGGATTCTTGAGGTTGCTGTGGTTGGGTTTCTTGGGTTTCTTGGGTTTCTTGGGTATCTTGGGGTTTTTGGGGTTCTTGGGATTTTTGGGGTTCTTGGGGTTGTTGAAGTTGTGAGGGTGTGTTTTTTAATGATATTTCGCCAGTAGATTGAGATAAGACTCCTGTAGCATTAAAAAAAGCTAAAACTATAATTAAAGACAAAAGCTTAGTAATATTTTTTCTCATTTTCTCACCTAAATAGTTGATTAATACCCGTGATTAGTCTTTTGCTTTTTGGGGTTGGGAAAGATTCTAGCACGAAGGTATTATTACAACAATTAGAAAACCTAACCCAAAGATAAATAAACTATTTTGACAAATTTTGCTATTTGTGGTTTGATTGCTTGATGCTTAAACATACATTTTTACATATTCCTAGAGTAGGAAAGCTTACAGAGCAAAAATTTTGGCAAATTGGCATTCAGACCTGGGATGATGCCCTACAAGTTTCTAACTACGCTAAATTAGGAATACCAGAATTGCTAATAAAATCTTTTCTGGCAGACTCCTATCTAGCCTTAGAACAGCACAATATTTCTTTCTTTAGTAAACTACTACCGAGTTCGGACACTTGGAGGCTTTACCCTAAGTTCTCTCACAATCTTTCTTTAAGAATTGCTTATTTAGATATTGAAACTAGTGGGGCAAACTCCTATCTAGATAGTATTACTGTGATAGGGGTTTATGATGGCACAGTAGTAAAACAATATGTAAAGGGACAAAACTTAATGGCGTTTCGTGATGATATAGAAGAGTTTGATCTACTAGTCACTTTTAATGGCAAAGTTTTTGATGTTCCTGTTCTCCAAGCGGCTATACCAAAGTTACATATGCCTAAAGCCCATATAGACCTTCGTTATGTGCTAAAACAAATTAACTTAAAAGGTGGGTTAAAGTCCATTGAACGCCAAACAGGGTTTGCTCGTGAGCAAGATGAATTAGGGCAATTAGATGGTTATGATGCTGTACTACTTTGGCGATTACACCAACGAGGAGATCCTAGAGCACTTCCTACCTTGCTTAGGTATAATGCCGAGGATGTAGTAGGGCTTAAACCACTCCTAGAGTTAGCTTGTAACCAATTAACAAAAATGCTTCCTCTTGATTTACCTTTACTCCCGTTATCGCAACGAACTACGCCCAATATTCCATATTATCCAGAGCTAATTCAAGAGCTTAAGTACTGGCAACATAGCCAGCAACAAAACTATTATGGGTAGGCTGAAATAGAGTAATTTAATTTGATAAATTTATTTGATAGATTTTATTTGATAGATTTTATTTGATAAATTTATGCTTGAAATAAAATTAAAAATTGAAGGACTACCAACAAGGTGCGAAGTCTGTCACCAAGCAGACCTTTTTGATGCTATCAATAACCATTGTCAACGTTGTTCAAACTTAATTCTACATTATCAGCCTCACGACCAATCTATTTTAACCTACTCCGTCAGTCTACTTAGGTACTGTCAACCCATTTTAGGGAATTTTGGGTTGGGTATTGGACAGTTTTGTTCCATTACGCTTATGCTATTTTTGTCATTAATAGGTGCTATAATTGGTAGTTTAATAGCTTCACTAGCTTGTGAATTACTTTTTATAAATGTTTATAAAACAATGCCATTAGCTATTTCTCTTGGTGCAATGATAGGATTTTTATCATTAATGTTAGTAGCTAGGTTAGTCATTAGAAAAACAAATATGAAACTAGCCCCTTTTATAGATCTTAAAATCGAGACATTAATAAAAAACTCTGCTAGAAAAAACTAATGCTTTCTCTAGATTACCTGGGCAAACGATTACGTTTTATTTCGCATCGTTTAACTCATTTTGATTTGCAAAAACCTGATCCAGAAGATCAAGAAATTTCCTTAGCAGATATAGAGAGGTTTCTTTCTGAAAGTGATCGTAAAAACCATCTTTTTCTTAACTTCTATACACGTACAGGGCTGTGCGAAGCACTAGAACAATATGGAGCATTTGATAGGTTACGTAGGCGAGAGTTTGACCCTTATTTGTCATTTGCCCCACTGGATTCAGAACGTTATATTCTGCATTTAACAGACAAAGAAAACGGGCCTGTGTTAATAGAGTTAATTTGTCGTCTTACCACACTAAAAGCTAAAAACTCCCAAGCAGAAGTAAACACTGGAGATCTATTTGATTTATTAGCAGTTGAATGGATACTACTACAAAACCCTAGGGCTAAGTTTACTGATGAGCGTCCTCCGTTACCAGGGCAAAAATATCCTGGGTTAGGTATTGGCAGAGAAATAATCACATTACTGCAAATAATGACTGAGCGACTAGAAAAAGATGGGATGCTCGCTATTCCTGCCCATTATCACAACGCAGTACTCTACAACCCTTCATTTCGCTTTTTTTCTCCTGAAAAAGAGGCTGAATTAAAAGCACTTGAGCGAGATCTAGCGGACTTAACGCTAACTCAAGCTAGTTGGGCAGTAGAACAAGGTTTAGTAATAGACAAAGAAACCAAGAATAAGTTTGAATGGCATCCTGAGGAAATGATTTGGCCAAGAACTGAAAAACTAGAAAAATATTTCTCTTCAGATTATTACTGTAATTTACTAGCAAAAACTCTTGAAAAAAAACAATTTTATGTAGATATAAATCAAGCTAGGCTTTTATTAAAAAGTCTCCAGTCCTAACAGTCCTAACAGTGCTAACAGTCCTAGGCTACTTTCAGATATCCTTAAAAGGTATTAAGGTTTTATAAAATGTTTATTTTTTGCATAATCAATAATTTAGCCAAATTCTATATATAAAAATAGTAGCCCAAGAAATAAACTCCTAGGCTATTATTTTAGATTTTATATTTGGCTAAATTTACTTTTTAGCACTAGGGCTTGCTTGTTTTTCTGTTACAGATTTTATTACTTCATTTAAGAGTGCTTCTGGAATATTAACATTAAGGCGAACATCTTTAAGCCCGCCAGAAATTACAACCCCATCTAACATTTTAGCTAAGCTGGTTTGTTTAGGATCACCTTGAAGAGCACTACGCCCTAAAAATAATAACCCGTTTAATGCATCTGAGATTTGTTTTGCTTCGCTTTCACTACGAATTAGTGCTGTAGTTTCTAGTTGAACTCCTGTAGCAAAATCCACTGATCCATAAGCACTTTGAACTGCTTCTAATAATTTTTCAGGATTACCAAATGGACTATCATCGTTTGCTGCTGCTTTAGCACCAACAGATTTATTCCCTGAAGTTGCTGATTTTTGTTTTTCTGGAATTATAGCCGCAAAACGAAATATAGCTGTGGTACTAGTAGTATTAATATAATTATTCATCTGTTGATTACTAGTAACACTAACCTGTTTTCCATTTTGCACATCGATAGAATCTTTTACCCTATCTAGAGTACCAATTGATAATGTTTGAGAGTTAAGAAAGGTTACGGCAATTTTCTCATCAATTTTTGCACCTTTTACTCCAGAACTAGCAGCTAATTTGTTGGCTTGTTTTTCTTTATCAGTAAGTAAATAAACTGTTCGACCTTGATATTCTTCTGACTCAATAGTAACTTTATCAGGACTAGCAGCAATAGAAGACAAGATTTTTTCACGATCAAACCCTCCTGTCACTACTGCACAAAACTTAGAATCATCTGCTTTTTGCTGGTTAAGATTAACCCCTACAGCAACACTTTGTATTTGACGCATATTAAAACCATAGATTGCTGCTTTTTCTTCAAACTCTTGAAATTCTTTTCTAGACTTTTGATTGTTAAGTAGTGAGTTAAAAAGCTTTGTACCCAAAAATTTATTTATATCAACAAGCACAACAACATCTGAGTTTGGGACAAAAGCTAGTGAATCATTGACACTAACACTTGCAGCACTAGTGTAATGAGTTAACCCATTAGTAAAGCTTAATCCGCTATAAACAGTAGTAATAGTTAAAGCCATTATAAAAGCAGATAAAAGTAACTTTTTCATTTATTTTTCCTTCATTAATATGTTTGGCGGGTTAACCCGTCATTAGAGTTTAAGTTATTATAGGGATAGACCTATGTGCGTTGTACTTTTGCCTAAAATTATTTTATGCACCTTTTTTGGCATAATAACCACGTCGACACAGTATTTTTAATTCTTTGCTGTCTTTACGATTAATTTTTATTGTAATGTTTCGGAAACTACCATTCTGGGTATCGTTACTTGGAGAATAAGAAAGTATATATTGTTGTCTAAGATCATCTTCAATTTGCCGAAAAGCTTGATCATATTCATTTTCATTTTTAGGCAAAAAGAAACGTCCTCCGGTTTCTTCACACATAGTTTGTAATGGCTTTTTGTCTACATCCTGATTAAAGACATTGCCACCATATTGCCCCCGCCCTTCTATACCAATTGCATAAATTAGTACTTCTGAACGTAATGCTCGATCAATAGCTTTCTTAATACTATAAGCTGAAGTAGTATCACGGCCATCAGTAAGTAGAATAACAACTCGTCGCCCTGCTTCTTTAGCCAAAAGCTCATCAGCAGTAACATAAACTGCATCATAGAGGGAAGTTCCTGCAAAGTCTGAACCACCTATTGGAGGACTGCCTAGAGAAGAATTGCTACCAGTAAACCTAATTCCATTAAGTGTACGCCTTATTTGATCAACATTTGAGGTAAGGCTTTGCAACATTTCAACATCTTTACGGAAAGTTATCACTGCGGCTAAATCTTTTTCATTACGAATAACTTTTTCCAAAAACCTAAGTGCGGCTTCTCTTTGTGCAGGAATTGTTAGCTCTTGGCTACCGCTAATATCGATTAAAAGTGCAAAGGTAAGAGGCAAGTCTGTTTCTTTGGTAAAAGAAAAAACCTCTTGTTGCTTACCATCTTCGTTTACTGTTATGTCTTCCACTTTAAGATCTGTTATATAATGATTCTTTTTGTCTGT